>NZ_JBQSWB010000010.1:0-182428 GCF_052446295.1 Brachybacterium sp. AOP43-C2-M15 | reverse complement strand
GCTGCCCAGCATGCCGCCCGGCGCTGCCCAGCGTGCCGCCCGGCGTGTCGTCCGGCGCTGTCCAGCGTGTCGCCGTGTCTCGCCGACGTGCCGCTGCGTGGTGCCGAGGCACGGCATGCCGGGGCGTCCATTCCCCCGATATGCCCCGCTGGCGGGTGATTTCGGGGGATCGGCGCGGGGTGTCGCGTGCCGGCCGTCGGGGTGCCGGGCTCGAGGGTGCGGCGCGGGCCGTCGGGGTGTCGCGCTCGAGGGCGCGGCACCGGGGCGTCGGGCCGAAGTGCTGCTCTCAGACCTTCCGCAGCAGCACCGAGTGCACGCGGTGCAGCCCGTCCTTGCGCAGCACCAGGTCCGCACGGCCGCGCGTGGGCACCACGTTCTCGGTGAGGTTCGGGCCGTTGATCGAGTTCCAGATGCGCTGCGCCGTCTGCACGGCCTGCTCGTCGGTGAGCTCCGCATACCGGCGGAAGTAGGAGCGCGGATCGGAGAACGCGGTGCGCCGCAGCGTCAGGAACCGCTCCACGTACCAGCGCTGCACGTCCTCGACCCGGGCATCGACGTAGACGGAGAAGTCGAAGAAGTCCGAGACCGCCATGCCCAGGCGGCCGTCGCGGCGGGGCCGGGCCGGCTGCAGCACGTTCAGACCCTCGACGATCAGCACGTCCGGCTGCTCGACCACCACCCGCTCCTCGGGGAGGATGTCGTAGGTCAGGTGGGAGTACACGGGGGCCTCGACCCGCTCCTGACCGGCCTTCACGTCGGCGACGAAGCGCAGCAGACGGCGACGGTCGTAGCTCTCGGGGAAGCCCTTGCGCTGCAGGATGCCGCGCGCCTCGAGCACGGCGTTCGGGTACAGGAACCCGTCCGTGGTCACCAGCTGCACCCGCGGTGTGTCCGGCCAGCGCGCCATCAGCTCCCGCAGCAGGCGCGCGGTGGTCGACTTCCCGACCGCCACGGACCCGGCCACCCCGATGATGTAGGGCGTGCGCTGCTGGTGCTGGTCCAGGAAGTCCTCCCGGGCACGGCGCAGCGTCTGCGCCGCGGCGACCTGGATGTTCAGCAGTCGTGAGATCGGGCGGTACACCGCATCGACCTCCTGCAGGTCCAGACGGTCGCCGAGCCCGCGCAGGCGGGTGACGTCCTCCTCGGACAGCGGCAGGGGCGTCTGCTGCGACAGTCGCGCCCAGTCCTCCCGCGGGATCTCCTCGAACGGGGTGACGGTGCTCGACGTCGGCGCGGCCTTCATGCGGATGATTGTCCCAGCAGTTCGGCACCGCGCGGTGCATCGCGGCGCGTGCGCGTTTCTGATCGCCCACGCGCACGCTCGGCCACGGGTGCGCGCCGCACCCCGGTGCAGTGAGGAAGGACTCGCCCGGAAACGGCGGCGAGGGCGCGACGTGGCAAGCGGGTCGATAGCGTGAGCGGCATGTGTGGAATCGTCGGATACGCAGGCCCGCAGGCCTCAGCCCCCTCCTCCCGTCCCGTGGACGTCGCCCTCCAGGGCCTCGCCCGCCTCGAGTACCGCGGCTACGACTCCGCGGGCGTCGCCGTGATCGACGACGCCGGTGTGCAGGTCACCAAGCGCGCCGGCAAGCTCGCCAACCTCCGCGAGGCGCTCGAGAGCACCACCGCGACCGGGGGCCAGGTCTCCATCGCCCACACCCGCTGGGCCACCCACGGCGCCCCCAACGACCTCAACGCCCATCCCCACCAGGGCGGACGCGACGGCGAGCTGGCCGTCGTGCACAACGGCATCATCGAGAACTTCGCCTCGCTGCGCGCGGAGCTCGAGGGGGAGGGCTACACCTTCTCCTCCGAGACGGACTCCGAGGCCGCCGCCCACCTCGTGGCCCGCGAGATGGAGCAGGCCGGGGACCTCACCGAGGCGATGCGCCGCGCCGCCGCCTCCCTCGAGGGGGCCTTCACCCTCCTCGCGGTGCACCGCGACGCCCCGGGCACCGTGGTCGCCGCCCGCCGGAACTCCCCGCTGGTGGTGGGCCTCGGCGTGGGCGAGAACTTCCTCGGCTCCGACGTCGCCGCCTTCGTGGACTCCACCAAGGAGGCGCTCGAGATCGGGCAGGACCAGGTCGTCACCGTCACCGCGGACTCCGTCTCCGTCATCGACTTCGAGGGCGCCGAGGTCACCGACGCCAAGCGCTACACGATCGAGTGGGACGCCGCGGCCGCGCAGAAGGGCGGCTTCGACTCGTTCATGGCCAAGGAGATCCACGAGCAGGCGAGCGCGGTGGCCGACACCCTGCGCGGCCGGATCGAGGACGGCGCCCTGCAGCTGGACGAGATGGAGATCGACCCGTCGGTGCTGCGCAGCGTCGACAAGATCGTGGTGGTCGCGTGCGGCACCGCCGCCAATGCCGGCGCGGTCGCGAAGTACGCGATCGAGCACTGGTGCCGCATCCCCACCGAGGTCGAGCTGGCCCACGAGTTCCGCTACCGGGACCCGGTGGTCACCGAGAAGACCCTGGTCGTCGCGATCTCCCAGTCCGGCGAGACCATGGACACCCTGATGGCGGTGCGCCATGCCCGCGAGCAGGGCGCGAAGGTCGTCGCGATCTGCAACACCCGCGGCTCCACCATCCCCCGCGAGGCCGATGCCGCGCTGTACCTGCACGTGGGCCCCGAGATCGCGGTCGCCTCCACCAAGGCGTACCTGGGCCAGATCGCCGCCTGCTACCTGCTGGGCCTCTTCCTCGCCCAGGTGCGCGGCAACCTCTACCCGGACGAGATCGCCGCCCTGATGGACGACCTCGAGCAGATCCCCGACCAGATCCAGCAGGTGCTGGACAGCTCCGCACAGGTGGAGCAGCTCGCCCAGGACATGAAGGACGCCTCCAGCGTGCTGTTCCTGGGCCGCCACGTGGGCTACCCGACGGCGATGGAGGGCGCGCTCAAGCTCAAGGAGATCGCGTACATCCACGCCGAGGGCTTCGCCGCCGGCGAGCTCAAGCACGGCCCCATCGCGCTGGTCGAGGAGGGGCAGCCGGTGTTCGTCATCGTCCCCTCCCCGCGCGGCCGCCACTCGCTGCACTCCAAGGTGGTCTCGAACATCCAGGAGGTGCGGGCCCGCGGCGCACGCACCCTCGTGATCGCCGAGGAGGGCGACGACGCGGTGCTCCCGTACGCCGACGAGGTGATCCGCGTCCCCGCCACCCGCACCCTGTTCGCGGCCCTGCTGACCGTGATCCCGCTGCAGATCTTCTCCTGCGAGCTGGCGACGGCGAAGGGCCTGGACGTGGACCAGCCCCGCAACCTCGCCAAGTCCGTCACCGTCGAGTGAGCCCCGCCCGCACCCCGTGGACCCACAGGGTGCGGCCGGGAGTGTGATACTGCCCAGGTGAGTCTTTTCCCGACAGCGACGCCGACGCCCGGCCCCGATGACAGCTTCGGAGGCCGGGCGTTCGCGCCCCGGGACGACGGCACGGTGGTCGGCGTCGGCATCGACGTGGTCGAGATCGCTCGGCTGAGCGCGCAGCTCGCACGGACCCCCGCCCTTCTCGAGCGGCTGTTCACCCCCGCCGAGCGCGGGCTGTCCGCGGCCTCGCGGGCCGCGCGGGTCGCCGCCAAGGAGGCAGTGGGAAAGGCGCTCGGAGCCCCCGGGGACTACTCCTGGCAGGACGTCACCGTCGAGCGCACCGACGTGCGCCGCCCCTACCTGCGTCTGCGCGGCGCCACCCTGCGTGCCGCCGAGGAGAAGGGCGTGGTCCACCTGCACCTGTCGCTCTCCCATGACGGAGACGTGGCCACCGCCATCGTCGTCGCCGAGCGCGAGCCGGGGGTGCGGCCATGATCCGCGGGTACGGCGCGGATGCCGTGCGCACGGCCGAGGAGCCCCTGCTGGCGGCGGGCGAGCCGCTCATGCTCCGCGCCGCCCGGGCGCTCGCCGACCACGTGTCCTCGCGCCTGCGCCCGGGCGGGACGACGGGCCCCGCCGCGATCCCCGCTCGCGTCCTCGTCCTCGCCGGGGCCGGGGCCAACGGCGGGGACGGCCTGCACGCCGCCGCGATGCTGCGCGCCGAGGGGATCGACGCCGACGCGATCGCCACCGCCGACCGACTCCACGAGGAGGGCGCGGATGCCCTGCGCTCCGCGGGAGGCGCGGTCCTGCCCGTGACCGGCACCGACCCGTCGGTGCTCGAGGAGCTCCTGGCCGGGACGGACATGGTGCTCGACGCGATGCTCGGCATCGGCGGCCGCCCCGAGGTGCCCGCCGCGCTCGTGCCGCTGCTCGAGGCGGTGGGGGGCGGCTCGGCCGCGGTGGTCGCGGTCGATCTGCCCAGCTTCGTGGACGCCACGTCCGGCCGCGCCGCGGACGAGGCCCTCACCGCGAGTGCGACGATCACCTTCGGCGCGGTCAAGGCGGGCCTGCTGCTGCCCGGTGGGGCCGAGCGCGCCGGCGAGATCCACCTCGTCGACCTGGGACTGGCAGACCATCTGCCGGGCGCCGCGGACGTGCTCCGCCTCGAGGACTCCGACGCCCGCGCCCTGCTCCCGCGCCCGGGACGCGACGCGAGCAAGTACAGCCGCGGAGTGGTCGCGCTCGCCGCGGGCAGCGAGCTCTTCCCCGGCGCCGCGGTCCTGGCGGCCTCCGGCGCGGCCCGGGCCGGGGCGGGGATGGTGCGCTGCCTCGCTCCGCACGACGTGCTCGAGCTGGTGCTGCGCGAGCGGCCCGAGGTGGTCGGACACCGGGTGGAGCGTGCCGTGGGCGGGACAGGCGCCGTGGACCCCGCGGCCGTCGGCCGCCTCGACGCCCTCGTCGTCGGGCCGGGGTTGCCCCCCGACGACCCCCGAGCCTGCGCCGGCGTGGACCGGCTGCGCGTGGACGGGCCGGCGGACGGCGCGTCGGACCGGCCGACGGGCGGGGCAGCGGACGGGCCGACGGGCGGAGCGTCGGACGCCGACGGGCGACATGGCGCTGTGCGCCGCGGGGTCATCGACGCCGGCGCCCTCGAGGTCCTCACCACCGCGCACCGCTTCGGACCGGATGTGGTCCTCACCCCGCACCGCGGCGAGGCCGAGCGCCTCGCCCGCCGCCTCGGCGCGGATCCCGACCTGCCCGGCCCCGCTCTGGCCCGCGACCTGGCGCAGGCGACGGGCGCGACCGTGCTGCTCAAGGGCGCGATCACCCTCGTCGCCCCGGCAGACGGCGGTCCGCTGCGCGCTCAGGACGACGCCACAGCGCAGCTCGCGACCGCCGGCACCGGGGACGTGCTCGCCGGGGTGCTCGGCACCCTGCTGGCCGCCGGGCTCGACGGCCCCGACGCCGCCGCCCTGGCCGCGCTCCTCCACGGGCGCGCCGGTCGCCTCGCCTCCCACGACGGACTGCGCCCCCTGGTCGCCCTCGACGTGGCCGCGCACCTGCCACAGGCGATCGGGACTATCCTGGCGGGCGCCCAGCCGTGACCCGAGGAGTTCGATGACCATCCCGATCCCTGCCGAGGACCCTCGGCACGTGCCCAACATGGCCGTGATCGACCCGTCGGCGATCACCGAGAACACCCGCGCCATGGGCACCCTGCTCGAGGAGCACACGGCGCTGATGGCCGTGGTCAAGGCCGACGGCTACGGGCACGGCATGCTCACCGCGGCTCGCGCCGCCATCGAGGGCGGCGCCACCTGGTTGGGCGTCGCCCACCCCGCGAGCGCCCTCGCTCTCGCCCGCGCCGGGCTCGACGCCCAGATCCTCACCTGGCTGTACGAGCCGCACACCGCCCGGACCGTGCTGCCGGAGGTGCTCGGCTCCGGTGTCGACGTCGCCGTCGGCTCCCCGGAGATGCTGGAGCTGGTCTCCGAGGCCGCCCGCCAGGCCGATCGGCGCGCCCGGGTGCACCTGAAGATCGACACCGGCATGGGGCGGGGCGGCGTGCTGCCCTGGCAGATCCGCGAGATCGGCGCCGCCATGCGCGAGGACGACTTCATCCAGGTCACCGCCGCCTGGACGCATCTGACCAGCGCGGACGATCCCGAGGACCCTGCCACCGATCAGCAGGTGGAGCTGTTCGACTCCGCCTGCGAGGCCCTCGCGGACGAGGTGGGGCCGATCCCGCTGCAGCACATCGCGAACTCCGCCGCCACCCTCACCCGCCCGGACCTGCACCGCGACATCGTGCGTCCCGGCATCGCGCTGTACGGGTACCCGCCCGTGCCCACCGACGTCCCCCTGCGCCCGGCGATGACGCTCACCAGCCGTCTCGCCCTGGTCAAGGAGCTCCCGGAGGGCCACAGCATCGGCTACGGACGCATCCGCACGACCGAGCGGCCCACGCGCGTGGGCCTGGTGCCGATGGGCTACGCCGACGGACTGCACAGGGTCGCGAGCGACCAGGTCGACGTGCTCGTGCGCACCGACTCCGGTGACCGCCTGGCTCCGCAGGTGGGGCGCATCAGCATGGACCAGATCGTCATCGATCTCGGTCCCGACAGCACCGCCGTCGCCGGGGACCAGGTCTACCTCTTCGGCGATGCGGGCGGTGCCCCGAACGACCCGCCCGCCGCGACCGCCGACCACTGGGCACGCGCCGGCGGGACCATCCCCTACGAGGTCCTCACCTCCGTCTCCGGTCGCGTCACCCGCAAGGTGCTCTCATGAGCGCGCTCGAGGTGCGGACCCGGGACGCGGAGGGCACCCGGCAGTTCGCCCGCGCCCTCGCCGGGGCGCTGCGCCCCGGGGACCTGCTGGTCCTGGACGGCCCGCTGGGCGCCGGCAAGACCACCCTCACCCAGGGGCTCGGCGCAGGTCTCGGCGTGCGCGGCCCGGTCGCCTCCCCGACCTTCGTCATCGAGCGCGTCCATCCCAGCCTCGGCGACGGACCGGACCTCGTCCATGTCGACGCCTACCGGCTCGGCGGGGGAGGGGAGGTCGACGACCTGGACCTCGAGGCCGATCTCGACCGGGCGGTCACCGTCGTGGAATGGGGGCGCGATCGCGTCGAGCACCTCGCCGACTCCGTGCTGCTGATCGAGCTCGAGCGCCCCGACCGGGTCGAGGACCCCTTGGACCCGGACGAGCCCCGCACCCTGCGCGTGACCCCCGTGGGCCCGCGCTGGGACGAGCGGTCGGTGCTCCGCCTCGAGGCCGTTCTCGCCGACCTCACCGGCCCGCACGGGACCGTCGACCACGGGATGCTGCTCGGCGCCGACCAGGACCCCGCGCCCTCCGCGCCCGAGGTCTCCTCCGGGCCCTCCGAGCCCTCCGCCCCCTCCGCCCCCTCCGAGGAGGACCGCTGATGCTGCTGGGAATCGACACCTCCGGCGCGGTGAGCGTCGCCGTCGCGCGCGGTGAGCTCACCGGCGCCGCCCCCGAGATCCTCGAGGTCCGCTCCGACGAGCGCTCCCGCCACCACGACGAGGTGCTGCTCACTCTGATCGACGAGGCCCTGCGCGCGGCCGGGGTCGCGCGCAGCGACCTCACGGGCGTCGTCGTCGGCCGGGGGCCCGGCCCCTTCACGGGCCTGCGCGTCGGGCTCGTCTCCGCCCGCTCGATCGCCGCCGTGCTCGGGGTGCCCCTGCACGGCCTGAGCTCCCTGGACGCCCTGGCCCACCAGGCCGTGGCGGAGCTCGACCCCCCTCGCGGGGGAGCGGTGAGCGTCGGCGTCGCCCTGGACGCCCGCCGCCGCGAGGTCTACCACGCCAGGTACCGCCGGGAGGCCGGCGGCGAGCTGCTCCGCACCGCCGAGCCCGCGGTCGACGCCCCGGCCGCGGTCGCCGCACAGCTCACCGCATGCGACCTGCTCGTCGGCTCCGGGACCGGGCTGTACCCCGAGCTGCTGCCCGCCACCGCGGACCTCGTCCACGTCGACGCGGGGCACCTGGTCCTCGCCGCCGCCGCGCTCACCGCCCGCGGCGAGGACCTCTCCGACACCGAGCCGATGTACCTGCGCGAGCCCGATGCCGCCAAGCCGACCGCGCGCAAGAGCGCGCTGGGACGCTGAGATGACCGCCGGTGCCGGTGCCGGTGCCGGTGCCGGTGCTGGTGCCGGCGGCAGCGCCGCCTGGGCGCTGCGGGAGGCCCGCCTCGCGGACGTGGAGGAGATCGCCGTCGCGGAGCTCGAGCTGTTCCCCGACATGGCCTGGAACGTCTTCCAGGTCGCGGCCGAGATCGAGCACCCGGACCGCCGCTACGTCCTCGCCGCTGCGGGGGCCGACGCCTCCGGTGAGCTGCTCGGCTACGCGGGGATCATGCTCGCGGGGGACGTCGCCGATCTCCACACCATCGGCACCCGCACCGAGGGGCGGGGCATCGGCCGCGCCCTGCTGGCCTGGTGCGAGCAGCGGGCACGGGACGGCGGCGCCGAGCGGATGCTGCTCGAGGTCCGCGAGGACAACCCCCGCGCCCGCGCCTTCTACGCCGCCGCCGGGTACCGGGAGGTCGATCGTCGGCGCGGCTACTACAAGCTCCGCGACGGTCAGATCGACGCGCTGGTGATGAAGCGCGCCCTGACCTGAGCGGCGGTGCGGCAGGCCGCCGCCGCGCGCTCAGACGTGGTCGCGGACCTTCTGGAACACGTCCGGATAGCGGGCGTCCAGCCTCACCACCGCGATCCGCAGCCCGACCAGCAGCATGACCACCCCGACGAGCAGCGCCAGCAGACCGGCCACAGCCATCAGCGCGGCACTGCCCACGACGGCGCCCCAGACGGCCACGCCGAGCGCGGGGAGCATCGGCACGAAGACGACCACCATCGCCACCGTCATCGCGATCATGGCGTTCGAGCTCGAGGCCGACTTGTCCTTCATCGGATTGGTGCCCGGGGGCGAGCTCGGGTAGGGCAGAAGCACGCTGACCACCATCGAGGTCCCCCAGCCGCAGAACATCGTGCCGAGCGCCCCCATCACCGTCATGGGGATCAGCTCGGGCATGCCGTACAGCAGCGGCAGGCCCGCCGAGACCACCACGGCTCCCGGCACCGTCAGCACGGCCATCGCCGCGATGCGCCCTATCAGGTTCGCGCGGGCCGGCGCCCCGGCGACGATGTTGACCCATCCCGCCGGGCCGTCGAAGCCGATCTCGTTGGCCAGGGTCATCCCGGTCACGCCGCACATGAAGACGGTGATGCCGAGCATCATCGGCCGTGACTCCGGGAGCATGAACCCCATCGCCACGAAGAACACGATCATCACCGGGTAGAGCCCGAGCGCCGCGAGGTAGCGGGTGTCCCGGCGCCAGTAGCGCAGCGACTTGCCGACCACGGCGCCGAAGGGCCCGGGCCTGAGCACGCGCGGCACCAGCGGCGAGACCTTGGCGTCGCCCGAGGAGGCGTCGCCGGTCAGCGCCGAGGTGAGCGACAGGTCGATCGAGCGCCGCCACCACCTCCAGACCAGCACGATCGCGACCGCCCCGACCAGGGCCCGCAGCACGGCGGTCAGCACGCGCCCCTCCGCGAGGTCCATCGGCACCGCGACCAGGGCCCCCAGCGGGGTCCAGGCCAGCGCCTCCGCGACGCGGGGGAGCTGCTCCCGCACCATCGCGAAGTCCAGGTCGCCGAGGCGCTGCATGGACAGCGAGAAGGCGTAGATCGCCGCGAACATCGCCACGAAGCCGAGGATCCCGCCGGCCTCCCGGCCCTTGCGCGAGGAGGAGCGGCTCGCCGAGTGGGCGAACCATGCCCGCGGCAGCAGCAGGCACAGGACGAAGGCGGCGAGGTTCGCGGGGATCAGGGCGAGGGCTCCGAGCACGATCCACAGGGCGCCCTGTCCGAAGACGATCAGCCACAGCAGCTCGAAGCCCGTCGCGATGCCGAACGCGACCAGCGTGAACAGGCTGGGCAGGCTCAGGGCCGCCGCGGCGAGCATGCCGGGCTGGAGCTCCTTCGCGCTGCGCGGGTAGAGGGCGAAGGCCCGGGGGTCCAGCGTGTCGTCGATGCCGAAGGCGAACACCGGGATCAGGATCCACAGCAGCACCGTCATGGCGCCGAGACCCCGGATGATCAGCGGGAAGAGCTCGCCCTCCCCGGCCCACAGGGTCGTGCCGAGGAACAGGAACACCAGGCCCACGAGCCCGCCGAGGGCGTACAGCCCGCCGAAGACGGTGCCGATGAGCTTGCCGATGTTCTTGCGGTAGGACCGCTTCCACAGCGTCCACTTGAGCTTCAGCTGCAGCCTCAGCAGGGCCGTCGCGGAGATCTCCCCGTGGCGGACGTCGCGGGCCGAGGCGGTCGCGGCGTGCTCGCTGCTCAGGACTCCAACCACGACAGGCTCCCCTCCGCGACGTCCCCGCCGCCGACGAGGTCGATGAAGGTCTGCACCAGGCTGCCTCCCTGGCGGACCTCGTCGAGGGTGCCGTCGGCCAGCAGCTCGCCGTGCGCGATGATCGCGACGTGGCTGCACAGGCCCTCGACCAGCTCCATCACGTGGCTGGACAGCACCACGGTGCCTCCTCCGTCGACGTAGGCGGTGAGGATCTTCCGGATCACCTGGGCGGAGACCGGATCGACCGCCTCGAGCGGCTCATCGAGCACCAGCAGGCGCGGAGCGTGCAGCAGGGCGCTCGCGAGCAGGATCTTCTTGGTCATGCCGGCGGAGTAGTCGACCACCAGCTTGCCGTCCTCGTCCGCCAGGTCGAGGGCGGACAGGAGCGACTCCATCCGCTCCTCGACGGTGCCCGGCTCCATGCCGCGCACCAGCCCCACATAGGTCAGCAGCTCCCGACCCGTCAGCCGGTCGAAGGTGCGAAGCCCGTCGGCGAGCACGCCCATGCGGGCCTTGGCCTGCTGCGGCGCGGCCCACATGTCGTGCCCGAGCACATGGGCGGTCCCGCCGTCGGGACGCAGCAGGCCGGTCGCCATCGACAGCGTGGTGGTCTTGCCCGCGCCGTTCGGCCCGACGATCCCGTAGAAGGAGCCCTGCGGGACGTCGAGCGAGATGCCGTGGACCACCTCGGTCCTGTCGAAGGACTTGCGCAGCCCGCGGATCGACAGGGCGGTGGACTCGGGGACCGCGGCATCGGCGGTGACCGGGGCGGCGACGCCGTGCAGAGGCTGCGGGCCGTCGAGCGGCGGGGCGTCGGCCGACGGGGTCCCGAACGAGGGGGCCGGGGACCCGTCGGCGCCCTGGAGGTCGGGGGAGGAGGACACGTGGTCACTGTGCATGGGATCACGGTAGTCGGCGCGCAGGGGGTCCTGTCCCCTCCTCGCGGTGGACCGGCCTTCGACCTTCGTCGAGGTCGTGCGCCGAGCGCCGTGGCGGGACACGACCGCGAGGCGGGCCTGCGGAGGGCGTGGTCCCCTCGCCGGGCGCGACTAGGATGCCGGTGAGCCGCCCCGGCTCGAACGGAAGGAGTCCCATGTCGAAGCTGCGCCCCACCCCCCGGGCCCCGGGTCTCGCCCCGGAGGTCGAGGAGATCCCCCTCGGCATCCGTCGGGCGGCGGCCTGGTCCTGGCGGCTGATCGTGGTCGTCGCGGCCTCCGCTCTGATCATCTGGGGTCTGCTGGAGATCACCACGCTCGTGATCCCGGTGCTGATCGCCGTGCTGCTCGCGTCGCTGCTCACGCCGATCGTCAAGCTGCTGACCCGGTACACCTTCCTGGGCAGGGGCGCTGCCAGCGGCATCGCGCTGCTGGGGCTGCTGCTGGTGATCTCCGGGATGTTCACGCTGGCCGGCCGTCAGCTGCTCGCCCAGTTCGCGGACATCCAGGACAAGGCGGTCACCGGTTTCCAGTCCCTGACCCAATGGGCGACGTCGACCTTCCAGATCGACGCGCCGATGATCGACGCCGCGATCGACGAGGGACTCACCCAGCTGCAGGCGAACTCCGACCAGCTGGTCACCGGCGCGCTGGGCACGGCCGCCGTGTTCGGCAACGTCGTCACCGGCATCGTGATCTGCCTGTTCACCCTCTTCTTCCTGCTCTCGGGCGGTGCCGGGATCTGGCGCTGGGTGGTGGGTCTGCTGCCGCCCGCGGCCCGGGTCCCCACCCATGAGGCGTTCCGTCGCGGCTGGAAGGCGCTGTCGGCGTACATGCGCACCCAGATCCTGGTCGCCGCGGTCGACGCGACCGGCATCTCGATCGGCATGATCGCGCTCAGCCTGGGCCAGTACGCGGTGCCGATCTGGCTGCTCGTGTTCCTGTTCTCCTTCATCCCGCTGGTCGGTGCGATCATCTCCGGTGCCATCGCGGTGCTGCTGGTGCTGGTCCTCAACAGCTGGATCGCCGCCATCATCATGCTGGTGATCGTGCTGGCGGTGCAGCAGATCGAAGGCAATGTGCTCCAGCCCTTCCTGATGGGCAAGGCCGTCGAGCTGCACCCCCTGGCGGTCTTCCTCGGCGTGGCGGCCGGTGCGATGATCGCCGGCATCCCCGGCGCCCTGTTCTCCATCCCGCTGCTCGCCTTCCTCAACGCCACGCTCCTGTACGTCGTCGGGCGTGACCCGAGCCCGGATCTGGGACTCGACAAGGCCGGGGCCGCGCACTTCGCCGCGCTGACGAGGAGATCGACGGGCTCCGGCGGCGCGTCGGCCGAGGACGCGAGGCCCGCGATCCTGGCGAGCCTGTCCGGTCTCAAGCCCGCGGGACGACGTTCCGCGTCCGCCGGGGCCGCCTCCGTCGGTGCTCCCGCGGCCGGAACGGCCCCGACCGGCGCGGAAGGCTCTGGCGGCGCAGGCAGCGGTGGCGCCGTGACCGCCACGGCGACCCGCGAGTCGGATCCCGCTCCCGGGGCCCATGGCTCCGACGGGGACCGCTCGGGGTCCGCCGCGGAGGCTCCCTCGCCCGAGGAGCAGCCCTCGCGCGAGGAGCCCGGCCACGAGCAGGGACCGCCCCGCGAGGGCGGCGCCTGAGAGCGACGAGGACGACGCCCGCAGGGGCACGGACGGCGTCCCGTCCCACACCGAGAAGAGGGCCCCGCCCCGGCAGCAGCCGGGGCGGGGCCCTCTTCTCGGTGCGGTGCGCTCGATGCGCGCCCGCGCAGGGTCGGTGCGGCGCCCGGACGGGGCGCCGACGGCTCAGGCCCTGTAGGGCGTGGCCTTGAGGATCTCGATCGGGAAGGACTTCCCGTTCGGTGCCGTGTAGTCGACGGTGTCGCCGACCGTGGAGCCATGGATCGAGCTGCCCAGCGGCGACTCGGTGGAGTACACCTCGAGGTCGTCGTCGCCGTCGGCGATCTCCCGGTTGCCCAGCAGGAAGGTGCGGTCCTTGCCGGCCATCGAGATCGTCACGACCATGCCGGGCTCGACCACGCCGTCGTCCTTCGGGGCCTCCCCGACCACGGCGTTCTTCAGCAGGCGCTGGAGGTCCGCGATGCGGGCCTCCATCTTCCCCTGCTCCTCGCGGGCGGCGTGGTATCCGCCGTTCTCCTTGAGGTCCCCCTCGTCGCGAGCTGCAGCGATGCGCTCGGCGATCTCGGTGCGTCCCGGGCCCTCGAGCTCCGCGAGCTCCTTGGCCAGGCGGTCGTACGCGTCCTGGGTGAGCCAGGCGCCATTCGGCTGGCTGCTCATGGGTTCACTCCTGTCGTCCTCGGTAGTGCGCATCGGGAAAAGTGCCCCTATACGCGAATCACGGGGCACATGTCCTCATGCGCCCCGTGTGCGGGTGATGATGTCCGGCGCGATGCCGGTTCCGGAATACTTTACACGGCACGGAACGCTTTCCCGGGACCTCCGGGCCGATTTCGCCCGTCGAGTAATCGAGGGCGCCGGACGGTCTCGGAAGGGAGTGCGAGCGGCTCAGAGCGGCGCGCAGTCGACGATCTCGGCGGAGACGGCCTCGCCCTGCGTCGAGATCTCGACGTGGTGCGCGCTCGAGCGCCCGCCCTGCGCGGGGATGGTCGTCTCGACGAAGCCCACCTGGGCCCGGCCCTCGTTCAGCGCCTGGATCCGGCAGCTCGCCTCGGTCCCCGGCGCCATCGTCACCGTGAAGTCGACCGCGATCGTGTCCGGTCCGAGGTGCTCGTAGGCGGTGATCTCGGAGCGGACCGGGGAGTCGGCGGCCTGGAACCCGACGTAGACCACGACCGCCAGGAACACGGCCGCGGCGAGCCCGATGAGCAGACGGGAGATCCGTCGGCCGACGAGGGGTCCGCCGTAGCGCTGCTCATGTCGATCCCGGGCGTCGTCCATGGGCCAAGTCTCCCAGACCCCGCCCGGGAGACACCTCGGAGCGGCCCCGGTCAGGACGAGGCGCCCGTCACGCCGGCGAGGCCGGAGCCCACGACAGCGGGGCCCGACCTCACGGCCCGGAGGGCGCCCAGCAGGGGTGGCGTAGGATCGGGCGCTGGTGCGCCGCAGACGGCCGTCCCGCGGCGGCAGCCGCGCAGACAGCACCTGAACCGTCAGCACCTGAACCGTGTGATCCGTCCCGTCCTGTCGTCTCCGAGGAGCCCCGTGACCGTCCAGCTGCCCGCCCCTGATGAGCCCCTGCGGATGGTGGCCGTCCACGCGCACCCCGACGACGAGTCGTCCAAGGGTGCCGGGTCGACCGCGCGCTACGCGCGCGAAGGCGTGCAGGTCACCGTCGTCACGTGCACCGGCGGCGAGCGGGGCGACGTGCTGAACCCGCGCCTGCGCGACGACCCCGCCGTGACCCCCGAGGCGCTGCCCGGGATCCGCCGTCGCGAGATGGCCCGCGCCCAGGAGATCCTCGGCGTGGACCACGAGTGGCTCGGCTTCGTCGACTCCGGCCTGCCCGAGGGCGATCCGCTGCCGCCGCTGCCCGCCGGCAGCTTCGCGACGATCCCGGTCGAGGAGGCGGCGCGGCCGCTGGTCGAGACGGTGCGCCGACTGCGCCCCCATGTCATGACCACGTACGACGAGAACGGCGGCTACCCGCATCCCGACCACATCCAGGTCAACCGGGTCAGCGTCGCCGCCTTCGACCTCGCCGCCGATCCCGGGTTCGCCCCTGAGCTCGGTGAGCCCTGGGAGGTCGCGAAGCTCTACTACATCAACGGCTTCCACCGGCAGCGCTTCGCCGCCGTGAGCCGCCACCTGCGGGCCGAGGGCACGCCCAACGAGATGCTGGACCAGATGCTCCAGCACTACGACGAGAGCCACGACCGGCTGCTGACCACCCGCATCGACGTGCGCGACTTCCTCGCGATCCGTGACGACGCGCTGCGGGCCCACGCCACCCAGGTCGACCCCGAGGGGCCCTTCTTCCGGATCTCGCACGACGCAGAGACCGCCGCCTGGGGCACCGAGGACTACGAGCTGCACATCTCCCGGATCGGGGTGAAGCTGCCCGAGGACGACCTCTTCGCCGGTCTTCGCCACGAGAGCGTCGAGGCCCGCCCGTGAGCGGCACGGGGACCCTCCTCGCGCTCGGCGAGCTGGGGGCCGCGCCGAGCCCCTCGGACGGCGGCGAGTTCGACGCGGTCAGCGTCTCCCCGGGACTGGCCGGCTTCTTCGCGATGTTCGTGCTGGCGGTGCTCGTGGTGCTGCTCGCGGTCGACATGACCCGCCGCACCCGCCGCGTCCAGGCGCGGGCGCGGGTCGAGGAGCGCATGGAGGCCGCCGAGCGGGCGGAGGGCGAGCAGGAGAGCCCGGACAGGAGTGCGCCGGGCGACGACGCGGGCACTGAGCACGCGACGGACGACGGCGAGCCGGACGCGGGCGGACGACCGCGGGGCGGGGACCCCCGCTGACGTCCATCGTCCCGTCGGCCGCGGCGTGTCGGACGGGGCCTGTCGGACAGGGCCTGTCGGACGGGGGCCGTCGGACGGAGCTGTCGGCCGTCGGGATCTGCCGCCCGCACCCCTGTGCTCAGACCACGGCGACGGTGACGGCCGCGAAGTGGCAGCCGAAGCCGATCAGCGTCCCCGCGTGGAAGATCTCGTGGAAGCCGAACCAGGCCGGTGAGGGATTGGGCCGCTTCAGCGCGTACATGACCGCGCCCGCCGTGTAGGCGAGCCCGCCGATCACCAGCAGCCACACCACGGCCCAGCCGCCGCTGGCGTGCAGCTGCGGCATGTAGAAGACCGCGACCCAGCCCAGCGCGACGTAGGCGGGGACGTAGATCCAGCGCGGGGCTCCGGTCCAGAACAGCCGGAAGCAGACCCCGACCAGCGCCCCGCCCCATGCGATGGCGAGCAGTGTGAGCGCGGGCCGAGGCTCCAGGAGCGCCGCTGCGATCGGGGTGTAGGTGCCCGCGATGATGAGGAAGATGTTCGCGTGGTCGAAGCGCCGCAGCATGATCGCCCGCTGCGGGGTCCAGGTGCCGCGGTGGTAGACCGCGCTGATGCCGAAGAGCATCCCGGCCGTCAGCACGAACACGGCGCAGGCGAGACGGATCGACAGCGTGTCCCCGATCGCGATCAGCAGCAGCCCGATCACCAGGGTGGTGGGGAAGGCGATCAGGTGGAGCATTCCGCGCAGCCGCGGCTTGGGCAGCTGGAGGCCGAGCTGGGTGGCGCGACGGGCCATCGCCCGGGTGAGGGTGCGAGGAGCGAAGGGGAACGTCTCCGCGGTGGGAAGGTCCTCGTCGGCCGGCAGTGCGGTGCCGCCGCTCTCGGCGACGGCCTCGGCCACCTCGCGGGGGGCGGGGTCCTCGGGGAGAGGTGCTGTTCTCATGGGGCAACCGTAACCTACGGCTCCGTAGGTTGGCGGTGCGGCCCCTGTGCCCATCCGGTGTCGATTTGCGGTATCGGTCCGGGCCGGTCGTGATGTCGTCGATAATGGGACGAGCGGTCCGGGCCCGATCCCGCCGCGACGCACCCGGCGCGGCCGGGTCACCACGGACGGCACGAAGGGACGGAGGCTGCGATGGACGATGACGGCCTCCTGTACCGCGTCTACGAACGGCGGCTCACCAAGGAGCTCGACGCCTTCGACCTGCCCCAGCACCTCGGCGTGATCGTCGACGGCAACCGCCGCTGGGCCAAGGAGGCGGGGGAGTCCACGGAGCACGGCCATCGCGCCGGCGCGGCCAAGATCCTCGAGTTCCTCTCCTGGTGCGACGACCTCGACATCCCGCTGGTGACCGTGTGGATGCTCTCCACGGACAACCTGCGTCGGCCGCCCGAGGAGCTCGTCTCCCTCTACGAGATCATCGACACCACCATCGGCCAGATCATCGACGCCGGGTACTGCGTGCGTCTGACGGGCAGCGCCCAGGCCCTGCCCGAGGAGATGCGCACCGGGATCGCCCGCGCCCAGGAACAGGCCTCGGTCGAGTCGAGCCTGACCGTCAACGTGGCCATCGGCTACGGAGGTCGGGAGGAGATCGTCGAGGCCGTCCAGGAGCTGGTGCGCGACCTCGCGGCCGAGGGCCTCGACGGCGAGCAGATCGCCGGGGAGATCACGGTGGACACGATCGCCCAGCATCTCTACACGCGAGGCCAGCCCGATCCGGACCTCATCATCCGCACCAGCGGTGAGCAGCGGCTCTCGGGCTTCCTGCTGTGGCAGTCGGTGCATTCGGAGTACTGGTTCTGCGAGACCTACTGGCCGGGCTTCCGACGCGTCGACCTGCTGCGGGCGCTGCGGAACTTCTGCCGGCGCGAGCGCCGGTACGGCGCCTGAGCCGGAGCGGTGCGCGTGGTGGTGCGGTGCCCGTGCCGGTGCGGCCCCTGAGCCTGTTCGGCCTTTGTGCCCGGCCGGAGCCCGGTCCCTGGGCGGACACCCGTCCCGCCTCCCTGCCGAGCCCTGTGAGCGGTGGCACACTGGCCCTGTCGGGGGATCGGCAGAACTCCCGATGACGATCGGGTGAACGTCGTGCCCGCACCCCGCGGGACGCATCCGACGGCGGCTGCCGACGCGGCTAAGGTCCAGGCATCCGCGCGATTCCGGGAGGCTCCCATGGACGAGACCACCACTGCCCACGAGACGGGGACCGCCGCCGGCGGCTCCACATCGTTCGAGGTCGACGCCCGGGCAGGGGGGATCGGGGAGGCGAATCCCGACGGCGCCCCCGTGGTCCCCTCGCTGCGCCCCGGCGCGGCCCAGCAGGTGCTCGCGGAGATCGAGACCGGTGTGATCACGTACGTCCTCGACACCTCGGTGCTGCTGTCCGATCCGCTGTCCCTGCACCGCTTCGCCGAGCACGACATCGTGCTGCCGATCGTCGTGGTCACCGAGCTCGAGGCCAAGCGCCATCACCCCGACCTCGGCTACTTCGCCCGTCAGGCGCTGCGCATCCTCGACGACCTGCGCGAGCTGCACGGCAACCTCTCCCGACCGCTGCCGATCGGCAAGGACGGCGGCCACGTCCACGTCGAGCTCAACCACATGAGCACCGCCTCGCTGCCGGACGGGTTCCGCCTCGGCGACAACGACACCCGCATCCTCGCCGTGGCCAAGAACCTGCAGCTCGAGGGCAAGAACGTGGTGCTGGTGTCGAAGGACCTCCCGATGCGGATCAAGGCCTCCGCCTCCGGCATCCACGCCGAGGAGTACCGGGCCGAGCTCGCCCGCGACCGCGGCTACACCGGGATGGTCACGGCCGCCGTCGACGAGCAGACCATGACCGACCTCTACGACGGACAGACGGTCGACATCCCGGACGTGGCCCACCACCCCGTGCACACGGGGCTGACCATCACCAGTCCCCGCGGCTCGGCGCTGGGCCGCATCACCCGCGACAAGCAGGTGCGGCTGGTCCAGGGCGACCAGACCGTGTTCGGGGTCTCCGGCCGATCCGCCGAGCAGCGGGTGGCGATCGACCTGCTCCTCGACGAGTCCATCGGCATCGTCTCCCTCGGCGGGCGCGCCGGCACCGGCAAGAGCGCGCTCGCGCTCTGCACCGGTCTGGAGGCCGTGCTCGAGCGCCGCACCCAGCGCAAGATCATGGTGTTCCGCCCGCTGTTCGCCGTCGGCGGCCAGGAGCTCGGCTACCTGCCCGGGGACCAGAGCGAGAAGATGGGGCCCTGGGGCCAGGCCGTGTTCGACACCCTCGGCTCGATGGTCTCCCAGAACGTGATCGACGAGGTCCTCTCGCGCGGAATGCTCGAGGTGCTGCCGCTGACCCATATCCGCGGGCGCTCCCTCCACGACGCCTTCGTGATCGTCGACGAGGCACAGTCCCTCGAGCGCAACGTGCTGCTGACCATGCTCTCCCGCATCGGACAGAACTCCCGGGTGGTGCTCACCCATGACGTCGCCCAGCGGGACAACCTGCGCATCGGCCGTTACGACGGCATCGCCTCCGTGGTCGAGGCGCTCAAGGAGAAGGACCTGTTCGCCCACGTCACGCTCCAGCGCTCCGAGCGCTCGAAGGTCGCCGAGCTGGTCACCCACGTCCTGGACGAGCCGGTTCCCTGAGCCGAGGTGCGGCCGGAGTGGAGCGGCCCGGCGGAGCGGGGCTTCGGCCGAGCGGGCCGCGGCGGAGCGGGGCTGGGGCTCATGGCCGGGAGGGGCCGGGCGGCGTGTCGGGCGGCCGCGAGGGGCTGGAGCAGCGGGTCATGTCCTGGACGGGCCGATGGTGACGTGAGCTGGCGATATCGCCACTCCGCCTCACCATCGGCCCGTCAAAGCACCGACTCACGGGAGCGGAATCACGGGAGCGGAACCCGGCGATCGAGCCAGTCCTGCCAGTGCCGGAAGCATCCCGGGTCCGGAAGCATCCCGAGTCCGGCAGCATCCCGGGTCCGGGAGGGCGCGGCGTACGGTGCGGACCGTTCCTCTCCACGCTCAGGTCATCCACAGTCGTGGCGACTCCACCCACGAGGCAGCGTGGGAATGGTCCGATCGCGGCATGAAGATCCAGGGAGTGATCCTCAAGTCCGAGCTGTCGAGGGTCGAGCCGAATCCTCGTCGCCGCCGTGCCTGGCTGCGCGACGGCACGGTCCGTTCTGCGGGGCAGTGGTACGTGACCTCCGAGGCGCCAGAGGATCTGGTGGCTCTGCTCGCGCTGGGGGTGCGCCCTACCTGCCTGGACGCCGCAGCACTCCATGGATTGTGGATTCCGCTCGGGGACGGTGTCCACGTGTACCGCCCGCGCGTCGTGGACGCTCCGACGCCGACCCCGCGCCTGATGCCGATACGTCGTCACGTCGATCCGGAGACGGAAGAGCTGGTGCCGATCCCGGAACCCGCCGTGGGCGCGTCCCGTCGCAGGCCGCAGCCTCTGGTGCTGCATGCTCCCCGCATGCGGGCGTGGACGGGAGTCGATCCCGTCCCCGACATCATCCAGACCCTGGATCATGCGGCCCGCTGTCTGCCTGCCGTGAAGGCGGCGATCCTCTTCGAGTCCGCGCTCCATCACGGCAAGCTCGGCAGGACGGACATGGAGCGGCTTCTCGAGACGCTCCCGCAGCGGTATCGGTCTCCGCTGTCCCGGGTGCGCTCCGACGCGCAATCCGGCACGGAGACGGCGGTGCGCTGGTGGCTGGAGGAGCGGTGCGCACGGGTCCGCAGCCAGGTGCAGCTGATGCCCCATGTTCGCGTCGACCTGCTGGTGGGCACCAACTGGGTGATCGAGTGCGACAGTCGACGCTTCCACGACGATCCGGACCAGTACCGGGTGGATCGCCGGCGGGATCTGGTGCTGGCTTCTCGCGGGTACCGGGTCACTCGGCTGACCTGGGAGCAGGTCTTCCTGGAGTGGACGGCGACCGAGCGGATGCTGACGACGATGCTCCGCCGACGTGAACATCGCCGTGCCCTGCCCGCATGAGACACCGTGCCCGGGCAGCGGGTCCCGCGGAAGGACGTGTCATCGGCGGGCCGATGGCGTGACGAGCTGTCGATATGGCCAGCTCACCTCACCAGCGGCCCGCCCGTGACACGACCGACAACGATGCCGGGGTGGGGCGGGGCGGGGACCGACTGGCGGAGCGGGTACCGACTGGCGGAGCGGGGCGGAGGGCGAGGACGGGGCGCGCCACCGGTGGTGGGACGCCCCGTCGCTCGGGTCGATCAGGAGCTGATCTGCCGGCAGGAGCTGATCTGCCGGCAGGATCTGATCAGCCCGGTGATCAGGCCTTCGGCGCGGTCATCGACAGCACGTCGAGCGCCTCGTCCAGCTGTGCCTCGGTGAGCTCGCCGCGCTCCACGAAGCCCAGCGCGATGACGGCCTCGCGCACCGAGATGCGCTCGGCCACGGCGTGCTTGGCGATCTTGGCGGCGGACTCGTAGCCGATCAGCTTGTTCAGCGGCGTGACGATCGAGGGGGACGCCTCGGCGTAGAAGCGGGCCTTCTCCTCGTTGGCGACCAGTCCGTCCACGGTCTTGTCCGCCAGCACGGTGGAGGCGTTGGCGAGCAGTCGGATCGACTCCAGCAGGCTCGTGCCCATCAGCGGGATCTGCACGTTCAGCTCGAAGGAGCCCTGGGCACCGCCCCACGCCACGGCGGCGTCGTTGCCGACGACCTTCGCGCACACCATGAGCACGGCCTCGGGGATCACCGGGTTCACCTTCCCGGGCATGATCGAGGAGCCCGGCTGCAGGTCCGGGATCGCGATCTCGCCCAGGCCCGTGTTCGGCCCGGACCCCATCCAGCGCAGGTCGTTGCAGATCTTGGTGACGGAGACCGCGATGGTGCGCAGGGCGCCGGACATCTCGACGAGGCCGTCGCGGTTGGACTGCGCCTCGAAGTGGTTGCGAGCCTCGGTCAGGGGCAGCCCGGTCTGATCGACCAGGTTCGCGATGACCTTCTGCGGGAAGCCGATCGGGGTGTTGATACCGGTTCCCACGGCGGTGCCGCCCTGGGGGACCTCCGCGGTGCGGGGAAGGGCCGCCTCCACGCGCTCGATGCCGTAGCGGATCGAGGCCGCATAGCCGCCGAACTCCTGGCCGAGCGTGACCGGGGTGGCGTCCATCAGGTGGGTGCGGCCGGACTTGACCACGTCCTTCCATGCCTCGGCCTTCGTCTCGAGGGACTCGGCGAGGTGGGTCAGGGCGGGCAGCAGCTGCTCGACCACGCCCTGGGTCACGGCGACGTGCACCGAGGTGGGGAAGACGTCGTTCGAGGACTGCGAGCAGTTCACGTGGTCGTTGGGGTGGGTGTCGGTGCCGGCGTTCGTGGCGAGGGTCGCGAGCACCTCGTTCATGTTCATGTTCGAGCTGGTGCCGGAGCCGGTCTGGTAGGTGTCCACCGGGAACTGGTCGTCGTGCTCACCGGCGATCACGGAGTCCGCGGCGGCGACGATGGCATCGGCGATCGAGCCGTCCAGCACCCCCAGCTCCTGGTTGGCCCGTGCGGCGGCCTTCTTCACCTGCGCCAGGGCGTGGATGTGCGCGGGCTCGAGGCCCTGCCCGGAGATCGGGAAGTTCTCCACCGCACGCTGGGTCTGCGCCCGGTACAGGGCTGAGGCGGGAACGCGCACCTCGCCCATGGTGTCGTGCTCGATGCGGTAGCCGTCCTGCTGCGCGGCGGGCGTGGACTGGTTCATGGAGATGCCTCCCTCGGTGGGTCGTGCGGTGGGACGAACGGTACGGACGATGACGAACGGTACGGACGATGGTGCCAGGCCGCGCGGAGGGACGCGGAGGATCCCGGCGCGCTGGTGTCCCCGAAGGCGTCGTGGACGCTCCCAGGGCGGTGATCAGGTGAGCTCGTGGCTCCACGGCGGGTTGGCGCCCGCCCGGGAGACCGTGACGGCCGCCAGCGTGGAGGCCCGGCGCAGGACAGCCGCGAGATCGTCGCTCGGGATCGAGGCCAGCGCCGGGCGTCGATCCGCTCCCAGCAGGTCCTTGTCCGAGAGGGCGTCGAGGATGCCGGCGGAGAAGGTGTCGCCGGCGCCGACGGTGTCGACGGCGTCGACGACGACGGGGGAGACCTGCACACGCCCCCCGCTCCCGAAGGCGACGGCGCCCTCGGCGCCACGGGTGAGGACGGTCAGCGACGGCCCGAGATCGCGCCACGAGGCGACGACGTCCTCGAGGTCGTCGGTGCCGTACAGCCAGGCCACGTCCTCGTCGGAGGCCTTGACCACGTCGCTCAGCGCGATGCTGGCCTCGACCTGGGGACGCACCCGCTCCGGATCACCCATCAGGGTGGGCCGGGCGTTGGGGTCGTAGCTGATGGTGGCGGTCCTCCGACGGTCGCGCAGCAGGTCGACGACCGTGGAGGCACCGGGCTCGAGGACCGCGGCGATCGAGGAGGTGTGCACGGCGGCGACCTGGTCGGGCTGGCCCGAGGGGTCCGGGTCCCACAGCAGGTCGAACTCGTAGGTCGCGGAGCCGTTCGCGTCGAGCCGTGCCAGGGCGGTCGAGGTGGGCGCGGCCACGGAGCTGCCGGAGGTCAGCTGCACCTCGGACTCGTCCAGGTGCGCCCGGATGGCGTCGCCACGGGCGTCGTCGCCGATCCGGGTGAGCAGGTGGGCGGCGTGGCCGAGGCGGCTGAGGGCCACGGCCACGTTCATGGGGGATCCACCGGGATGCTCTCGACGGGCACCGTCGGCGTCGACGACGATGTCGGTGAGAGCTTCTCCGGCGATGAGGAATCTCGCGGTCACCGCTCGATCATCGCAGGTTTCCGCGGGCGGGGCGAACGCGGCTGCGCGCGAGCGGCGCTCGCGACACCGCGACACCGCGACACCGCGTCGACGATCGGGGCGCTGTGAGGCGGACGACGGCAGGACGACTCCGTTGCTGTGCGCCGCGAGGAGGAGGAGCGGGGACAATGGGCCCATGCACGATGCCCGCTCCGAGTCCCCTGACGCGCCGGCCGAGAACCGCACGGCTCCCGCCGCGCGCACCGAGAACGCTTCTCGTGAGATGCAGGACGCCCGCACGCCGTCGCGGTCACGGGGTGAGAGCACGATCGCTCCCGCCCCGCGACCGCAGCCGAAGTCGGCGTACGAGCTGCCCTCGCGGAAGAACACCGTGCTGCGCAACATGCTGTGGGCGCTGGCCCTGACGATGGCGGTGGTGGTCGTGATCGCGATCGCGTTCTTCGGGGTGGGCAGCGACCTGGAGCGCGAACCGCTGGAGAACTCGGAGCTGGACGTCGCCGCGAGCGCCGAGCGGGCGGGGGAGGTCGCCCCGTTCCCGGTGGCCGTCCCCCGGCTGGACGAGGGGTGGGACGAGCGGTCCGCCCGCTTCACCGACGGACAGAGCCCCCGCTGGGTCGTGCAGTACACCTCACCGACCGGCGGCCTGGTCACGCTGACCGAGGAGTCCGAGGTCAGCGCATCGATGCTCAGCTCGGCGCTGCCCGGCAGCGCGGTCGAGGAGGAGCTCGTCCTCGAGGGCGCCGAGTGCAGCCTGCTGCTCGGCGGGGAGCAGAGCGGCGAGCAGGGCTCCTCGGTGCTCGGCATCGCCTGCGAGGGCGAGGACTGGGGCGTCGTCGTCCATGGGGGGACCGATCGCGCCGAGCTCGAGGAGGTCGCGAGCGCGGCGATCGCCTCGCTCGGCTGACGTCGACCCGGCTCGGCCGACCGGCCGGACCTGCTGCTGTGTCCCGCCAGGCGGGCTGCGGCCTGCCAGGCGGGCTGCGGCCTGCCAGGCGGACCGTGTCCCGACCGGAGGAGCGTGTCCTGACCGGAGGAGCGCGCTCAGCGCTCGGTGGCGTCGCCCTCCCGCCGCGCCGCGACCGCCTCGTCCAGCCGCTCGCGCGCCCCGTCCAGCCACTGCTGGCAGCGGCGGGCGAGCATCTCGCCGCGCTCCCACAGCCCGATGGAGTCCTCGAGACCGCCCTGCCCGGACTCCAGGCGCCGCACCACCTCGACGAGCTGATCGCGGGCGGCCTCGTAGGACAGCTCGGCGATGTCCGTCGGCAGGGGCTGCTCGCCCTCGGCCGGGGTGACGGGCGGAGCGCTCCCGGAGGCCGAGTCCGGGGAGGACACGTCTGCGGAGGTCACGTCGTCGGCGGCCGTGGGGTCGCCCTCGGTCGCGGTGAGGTCGTTCTCGGGGCTGGTGCTGGGGGTCATCGGTTCTCCTCGACAGGGGTGCTGCTCATGGGCTGTGCGGGCGGGGTGTAGGGGTCGGTCGCGGCGTGCTCCACCCCGAAG
This sequence comes from Brachybacterium sp. AOP43-C2-M15, assembly GCF_052446295.1. Lineage (NCBI taxonomy): Bacteria > Bacillati > Actinomycetota > Actinomycetes > Micrococcales > Dermabacteraceae > Brachybacterium > Brachybacterium sp. AOP43-C2-M15. The sequence continues at coordinate 157,594 of NZ_JBQSWB010000010.1, read as the reverse complement.
CGGCCGCCGGCGACCCGCACCGACAGCGCCTGGCCGACGGCGGACTGCTCCGGGGAGCGGACGATGGTGCCGTCCTCGTCCTGGACCACCGCGTAGCCGCGCTCGAGGGTCGCCAGGGGGCTCAGCGAGCGCACCTGCCGGCCCAGGTGGTCGATCTCGTCGGCCGCCCGATCCAGCCGTGACCCGATCAGCGTGCGCGCCAGGGCGATCCTCGAGCGGATCTCGTCGGCCCGACCCGCGAGGATCGTCGAGGGGTTCTCGAGCACCGGCCGGGAGCGCATCGCGTCCAGGGCGGACTGCTCGCGCTCGATCCGTGCCCGGATCGCCGAGCGCAGCCGGGTGCGGCCGAGGTCGAGCTGCTCGATCTCGGCCTGGATGTCGGGGACCACGCGCTTGGCCGCATCGGTGGGGGTGGAGGCGCGGACGTCCGCGGCGAGGTCGATGAGCGGGGTGTCGACCTCATGGCCGATCGCGGAGACGATCGGGGTGCGCGCGCCGGCGACCAGGCGGGTGAGCTGCTCGTCGGAGAAGGGGAGCAGGTCCTCGAGCGACCCGCCGCCGCGCGAGATGATGATGACGTCGACGTCCTCGCGCCCGTCGAGCTCGCGCAGCGCCGCGGAGACCTCCCGCACCGCCTTCGTGCCCTGCACGGCGACCTCGCGGATCTCGAACTGCACCGCCGGCCAGCGGCGACGGGCGTTGACCACCACGTCCCGCTCCGCCGCGGACTCCCGCCCGCAGATCAGGCCGACCACCCGAGGGAGGAAGGGCAGCGGCTGCTTCCGGGAGGCGGCGAACAGCCCCTCCGCGGCGAGCACCCGCTTGAGCTGCTCGAGCCGTGCTAGCAGCTCGCCGAGACCCACCGGTCGGATGTCGTCGGCCTCGAGCTGGAGGCTGCCGCGCTTGGACCAGAACGTGGGCTTGGCATGGACCACCACGCGGGCGCCGGGCACCGGCTCCACCGGGAGGGCGCGCAGCACGTGCTCGCGGACGGGCACGGAGAAGGACATGTCCACGTCGATGTCCCGCAGGGTCATGAAGCTCAGCCCCGCACCCGGGCGACGGTTGAGCTGCACGATCTCGCCCTCGACCCACAGCGGGGACATCCGCGCCACGTACTCGGCGACCTTCACCGACAGCTGCCGCAGCGGCCACGGGTTCTCCGCGGTGGTCTGCGCGGCGGTGGCGGCCGGTGCCGGGCGGGGAGCCGCGGCGGCGTCCGCACCCGGCTCGGGGGAGGTCTGCGTCATGGGTCCACTCTGGCACGACCTCCCGACACCCGCGGGGAGCCGGTGGGACTGTGGACGACCGGCCGCTGTGGAGGGATGGTGAGTCTTGCCCCACCCCCTGCCCCCGCGCCCCGTCCCCCTCCTACGATGGGAGGCGTGAGCACCGGAACCGTCCTTCTTGCCGAGCCCCGCGGCTACTGCGCGGGCGTCGATCGTGCCGTGGTGGCCGTCGAGCGCGCCCTGGAGCACTACGACGAGACCGTCTACGTGCGCCACGAGATCGTGCACAACAAGTTCGTGGTGGATCGGCTGAAGGAGAAGGGCGCCGTGTTCGTCGAGGAGGTCGACGAGGTCCCCGAGGGGGCGCTCGTGATCTTCTCCGCCCACGGCATCTCCCCGCGCGTGCGCGAGATGGCCGAGGAGCGCGGCCTGCGCACGATCGATGCGACCTGCCCCCTGGTGACCAAGGTGCACAAGGAGGCCGTGCGCTTCGCCCGCCAGGACTACGACATCCTGCTGGTGGGCCACGAGGGCCACGAGGAGGTCGAGGGCACCGCCGGGGAGGCCCCTGAGCACGTGCAGGTCGTCAACTCGCCCGATGACGTCGGCTCCGTCTCCGTGCGGGACCCCGAGAAGGTGGTGTGGCTGTCGCAGACCACCCTCAGCGTCGACGAGACGATGGAGACGGTCGACAGGCTCCGCGAGCGTTTCCCGACCCTGCAGGCCCCGCCCAGCGACGACATCTGCTACGCCACCCAGAACCGTCAGGTCGCGATCAAGAAGATCGCCCCGGACGCCGATCTGGTGCTGGTGGTCGGCTCCCCGAACTCCTCGAACTCGGTGCGGCTGATGGAGGTCGCCAAGGAGGCGGGGGCCAGGAGCTCCCACCGCATCGACTCGGTCTCCGAGCTGCAGGACGAATGGTTCGAGGGGGTCGGGACCGTGGGCGTGACCTCCGGTGCATCGGTGCCGGACGTCCTGGTCCAGCAGCTGCTCGCCGAGCTCGCCGAGCGCGGCTACGGCGACGTGCAGCCGGTGCGCACCGCCACCGAGGACCTCATGTTCTCCCTCCCGCGCGAGCTGCGTCAGGAGATGAAGAACCGCGGCGCGAGCGACAGCCGCACGAAGCCCACCGGTGAGCGAGCCACCGCGGAGTCCTGAGCCGGCGGGGCCTGCGGGCCCGTTCCGCCGTCCCTCGTCCGTGATCGCGGGAGCGCAGGACTTTGGGCATGATGGTGCGGTGACCTCCCGCCCGCTGTCCCGTCCGCTCGCGCTCGCGCTCGCGACGATCCTGCTGACGTCCCTGGTCGTGCTGGCGCCGGCCGCGCAGCCGGGCGCCCGCGCCGAGGGGTACAACACCGGGCGGACCGCCCCGTCGATGCTGGTCTTCGACGCCTCGGGCTCGATGCGGGACGCCGACGTCGACGGCCGCTCCCGGATGGACGTGGCCAAGGAGGCCGTCACCACCCTGGTGCCGATGCTCCCCGAGGACGCCACGGTGGGACTGATGACCTACGGCAGCTCCGACGCCGCCACGGCCGCGGACCAGGAGGCCGGCTGCCAAGACGTGAAGATGCTGGTCGAGCCGACGGGCCTGGACCGCGACGGGCTGATCAGCGCCATCGAGGGGGTGGAGCCCTCGGGCTACACCCCCATCGGGCTCTCCCTGCAGAAGGCCGCCGCCGCGCTGCCCGAGGCGGAGATGCGCTCGATCGTGCTGGTCTCCGACGGCATCGACGAATGCGGCGGACCGCCGCCCTGCGAGGTGGCCGGCGACCTGGCCTCCCAGCACCCCGAGCTGCGCATCCACACCATCGGCTTCAAGGCCGAGCAGGACGCCCGGGACGAGCTGTCCTGCATCGCCGAGACCACCGGCGGCACCTTCGCCGACGCCTCGGACGCGGAGACCCTGCGCGACGAGCTGCTGGTGAAGATGACCCGCGCGATCCAGGGCTATGCCACGCAGGGGCAGGCCATCACGGGCGGGACCACGCCCGAGGCGGCCGTCGACCTGCCGCCGGGCTCCTCCCTCGACGTACTCGAGCACGGCAGCGAGGCGATCGACGACGGCGAGGGCTACTCCCGCTTCTACCGTCTGCAGCTCGCGCCCGGCGAGATCGCGCACGTCTCGGCGACCATGGTCCTGCCCGGCGGCGACGGGGTCGACAACCGCCTCGCCCAGCTCCAGCTGCGCACCCGGTCCGTCGACGGCGTGGACTGCAGGATCGGGGACGCCCAGGCGCGCGCGGAGGCCGATCTGGGGGAGGGCCCGATCACCTCGACGATCGCGACGCCGCGCATGGGCGAGACCCCGAATCTCAGCTGCTTCGGCGAGGACGCCGACGGGACGGTGATCCTCGAGGTCGAGCGCACCGGCGATCCTGCCCTCGACGAGGCGGTGCCGGTCGAGGTGCAGTTCTTCGCCGAGGAGTCGGTGGACCTGGACCGCATGCCGCCGCCGGCGACGCACATGCGCCCGCAGGAGCCGCTCGCCGTGCCGACCGACGGCGAGCAGATCCAGCCCGCCTTCTCCTTCGCCTCCGCCGTGCCGGCCCAGGACGGTCCGATGCGGGGCACGATCATCCCCGGCGAGGTGCAGTTCTTCCGGATCCCGGCCGCCTATGCGCAGCAGGTGCGGGCCGCGCTCGCCCTCGGCGACTTCACCGCGCCCGACGGGATGGACCTGACGCTGCAGGCACGGATTTTCTCCCCGCTGCGCGACAGCGTCTACACGGCCGTCCCGCCCTCGAGCGACACCTCCGCCTCCGGCGCATCGGCCGCCGCGGAGCCCGGCGCGACGATGCAGCTGAACCAGGCCGCGCCGATCCAGTTCCGCAACCGCGAGGACGGTGGGGCCGAGGCCCGCTCCTCCTTCCTCACCGGCGACTACTACCTGCAGCTCGCGGTGGTGCCCTCCGAGTACTCCGCGGATCGGCTGTTCGAGGTCCCCTACGTGATCGACCTCGACGTGGTGGGCGAGGCGGGCGTCGGGCCCGAGCTGACCGGACAGGGCGCGGTCGAGGACCGCAGCGCCGCGGATCCCGGCGCCGTCGCCGACCCCTCGGACGGCGGGGGCGAGGGCGGGGCCTCGGACGGCGGCGGGGCGCCGGAGCTCGAGGCCCCGCCGACGGACGAGGAGGCGGGCCGGCTCTCGCTGCCGCCGGTGGTGTGGGCGCTGCTGGGCGGCCTCGGCGGCGGGATCCTCGTCGCGGCGCTGACCATCGGTGCGGTGGCGCTGGTGCGTCGGGGGCGCTGAGGTCGGCGACGGCCTTCCGCAGCGCCTCGCCGCGCCCCGCCGCGCCTCGCCGCGCCGCGCTCAGCGGGAGGTGCGGCGCGGGAACACGTAGGCCGCGACCGCGATCGCGAGGGCGACGAACCCGAGGCGCCACGCCACGGCGACGACGCCGTCCGAGCCCGGTGCGTGCCCGTTCAGCAGCGCCCGGGAGGCGTCGATGAGCGGCGTCATCGGCTGGTGGGCGGCGAAGGCCCGCAGCCATCCCGGCATCGAGTCCACCGGTGCGAAGCCGCTCGAGAGATAGGGCAGGAACAGCAGCACGAAGCCGTACCCGCTCGCCGCCTCCGCGGAGCCGGCGAGCATCCCGAGCGTCGCGAAGACGACCGTGATCACGAGGATCCACAGGGCGATGAGGCCGAAGGAGGCCAGCAGCTGACCCGCCGAGGCGTCGGTGCGGAAGCCGACGGCCAGCGCGACCAGCACCACCATCCCGGTCGCGAGCAGGTTGCGGGCCATCGAGGCGATGGTGTGGCCCAGCAGCACGGTCACCGCCGGGAACGGCATGGTGCGCAGACGGTCGATGAGCCCGGTGGTCATGTCGTTGCTGACCACCACGGCCGTGTAGGAGGCGCCGAAGCCGGCGGTGGTCAGGGCGATCGCCGGCAGCACGTAGGAGAGATAGGCGGAGCGCGTCGGCACCTCGCCCCCGACGCTGATCGCGCCGCCTAGCACGTACACGAAGATCAGCATCATCATCACCGGCAGCAGTACGGCCATCAGCACGGATTCGGGGTCGCGGAAGGAGTGCCGCAGGCTGCGGCGGGAGAGCACGAGAAGTCCGGTGAGGAAGCTCGCCGAGCGCGGGGCGTCGGCACGGCGAGGGCTCGGGGTGGGGCGGGCAGGGGCGAGGGTGGTCATGGCGGCCTCCAGGGGCGGGGTGGGCGGACGATCGGTGCCGGCGTGGGTTGAGGAGTGCGGTGGAGCTCGCAGGCTCCGTGGTCAGGCGCGGGCGGCCACCGGCGCGCGGGGCGCCTCGGTGAGGTGCAGGAACACGTCGTCGAGCGTGGGGCGGTGGACGCTCGCGGTGGCCTCGGGCCAGCGGGCCGCGGCGTGGGCGAGCCGGGCGGCGAGGTCCGCGGTGGTGCCGGTGGTCGGGAGCTCCTCGAGCACCGTGCCGTCGGCGTCGTGCACGTGGACCACCGCACCGCCGACGAGCTCCTTGAGCTCCTCGGCGGTGCCGCCGGCGACGATGCGGCCGTCGTGCAGCACGTGGATCTGCTCGGCGAGCGCGTCGGCCTCCTCGAGGTACTGGGTGGTCAGCAGCACCGAGGTGCCCTCCGCCGCGAGGGTGCCGATCTCCTCCCACAGCACCCGTCGGCTGCGGGTGTCCAGGCCCGTGGTGGGCTCGTCGAGGAACACCAGGCGGGGGCGGGAGATCAGACCGGCGGCGATGTCGAGCTTGCGGCGCATGCCGCCCGAGAGGGTCGAGGCGCGGGTGTCGCGGGAGTCGGCGAGGCCGAAGCGTTCGAGCAGCGCGAGGCCGCGGGAGCGGGCCGAGGCGGCCGGGAGGCCGAACAGCCGACCGAGCATCTCGAGGTTCTCGAGGCTCGTCAGCGCGCCGTCGACTGCGGCGAACTGCCCGGTCAGCGAGATCATCCCCTGCAGGCGGCGACGCTCGTGCCGAGGGTCCAGGCCCAGGACGCGCACGCTCCCTCCGTCGTGGGGCAGGAGCGTGGAGAGGATCTTGATCAGCGTGGTCTTGCCCGCGCCGTTGGGGCCCAGCAGCGCGTGGACGCCGGGCGGCAGGGTGAGGTCCAGTCCGTCCAGGACGGGGTGGGAGCCGTAGGTCTTGGTGAGGCCGTGGATCTCGATCAGCGGGGGCGACGGGTCGGTCATGGCGTGCTCCTGGGGACGGGCCCGGGCGCGAGGGCCGCGAGCGATCTGTGTATGCGACAGACAGTGTAGGTGATACACAGCGTACGGCATCCACAGTGGATTGCATAGACGGTTTCCGCGCGCCGGCCCGGTGGCCCTGGGCGGGAGGTGGGACACTGGCGCCATGGCGGAGAAGAACGAGACCGGACTGCCGCGTGCGGTGATGATCGCGTGGGGCATGGTGCAGGCGCCGCAGCGCGGACCCAGCCGCGGGCTGAGCCATGAGCGGATCGTGGCCGCCGGGATCGAGATCGCCGACGCCGAGGGCCTCGCCGCGGTGACGATGCAGGCCGTCGCGGGCTCGCTCGGGTTCACGACCATGTCGCTGTACCGCTACGTCTCGAACAAGGAGGAGCTGCTGCGCCTCATGCAGGACACCGCCCTGAAGCTCCCCGAGGCGATCGAGCTGCCGGCGGGCTGGAGGGAGGGGATGGGCGCCTGGGCGCTGCTGGTGCGCGACGCGTACCGCGCCCACCCCTGGGCGCTCGAGATCCCCCGGGGGCAGGTCTCGGTGCTCATGCCCTACTCGATGCACGCCGCGGAGCTCGGGATGAGGGCGCTCGCCGAGCTCGAGGTCGACGACGAGTCCAAGCTCGGGGTGATCCTGGTGGTCTCGCAGCTCGCCGCCTCGATGGTCGCGCTCGAGCGCTCCCTGGCCGACGAGGGGCTGGTGGCGGCGACCGGTGAGGGGGTCGCGCTGCTCTCCGAGGTGATCACCGCCGAGCGGTTCCCGCACGTCCACCGTCTCTACGGCCCGAGCGTCTTCGGGAGCGACGCGGGCGCCGACGGCGGTGCGCCGGTGCTCGACGACAGCTCACTGGGGGTGGATGACGAGTACCTGCTCGGCGTGGACCTGCTGCTGGACGGACTCGAGGAGCGCCAGGCGAGGAGCCAGGGGCACGTCGGCACCTCGTCTCACGAGTAGCCGCGCTCCTGGATCTCGTAGAGCTCCCGATAGCGGCCGTCGAGCGCCATCAGCTCCTGGTGGGTGCCCTGCTCGACCACGCGGCCGCCGTCCAGGACCACCACCAGGTCGGCGGCGGCGACCGTCGAGAAGCGATGGGTGACCAGGAGTGTGATGCCGCCGCTGCGGGCGGTCTGCCTCCCTGCCCGCGCGTACCGGGCGAACAGGGCGTCCTCGGTCGCCGGATCGAGGGCCGAGGTGGGTTCGTCGAGGACACGCAGCAGCGGTGCCGTGCGCATCATGCCGCGGGCGATCGCGAGGCGCTGCCACTGGCCGCCGGAGAGACCGCGCCCGCCCGTCCAGCTGGTGCCGAGCACGGTTCCGAGACCCGCGGGGAGCGCCGACAGCACATCGGTCGCGGCGGCCTCGTCGAGGGCCCTGCCCGCGGCCCCCGGATCGTCGACCGCGGGCAGGTCGCCGAGCCCGATGCTCTGCTGCGCGGTGTACTCCAGGCGAGCATGGTCCTGGAACGCGCCGGCGCTGCGCTCCCGCCATGCGGCGACGTCCAGCTCCGTCAAGGGCGTGCTGTCGACCGCGATCGTGCCCGAGTCCAGGTCGTGCATGCCCAGCATCAGGTCGACGAGGGTGGACTTCCCGGCGCCGTTCTCGCCGACCAGGGCCACGGTCGTGCCGGCGGGCAGGCGGAGATCGAGCTGGTCGATGGCGGGCGTGCCGCTGCCGGGCCAGGTGAAGGTGACGTCCCGCAGCTCGATCCCGTCGGCGAGGCGACGAGGCGGGGCGAGGTCTCCCGGGTGGGCGCGGGAGTCCTCCCGCACCCGGTCCTCGAGCCACAGGTACCGGTTCACGGCCCGCAGGCTGTTCTGGAGGGAGGTGATCCCCATGCTGATGCTGCGCGCGGCGTTCTGCAGGTTCTCCAGGCTCGTCACCGCGACCGTCATCGCCGCGAGGGTCACCGCGCCGGCGATCGCGTCGATCCCCATCCAGGCGATGACGGCGACGGCGGGCACGTAGAACAGCAGGGACATGGCCAGCGTCAGCACGGCGACGCGGCGCGCGGCAGAGACCGCGGGCGCGGTCCACGCCTCGGCGGCGCGGCGGAGGCGCGTGAGCAGGAAGCCGCGGGCACCGTAGAGGCGCACCTCGCTCGCGCCGGAGCGGTCCGCGGTGAGGTCCATGAGCGCGCCGAGGCGCCGTGCGGGCTCGGCACCGGCGTCCTCGGCCGCCTTCTGGATACGGGTGATCCGACCCGTGATCAGGATCTGGGGGATCCCGGCGAGCGCGACCAGGGCGAGACGCCAGTCCGCGCCGATCGCGACGATCAGGGCCGTCAGCGGGGCGATGAACGAGCGCAGGGCGTTCATCAGCGAGTTGTAGCCCATCCCGACGGCGCCGCCCCGCTCCCGCAGCGCCTGCACGATGTCGAGGGTCTCCGGATCGCTGTGGTGGGAGAGAGTGCGCAGGCTCGCCAGCAGTTCCGCGATGCGGGCCTCCGAGCGGTCGGCCATCGCCTGCAGCAGGCCCACCCGATACCGGGTCCCCCAGATGGAGAGCACGGCGTTGGTGCCCACCACGGCGGCGACGAGCGCGCCGCCGAGCAGCGCGATCCGGGCGTCGCCGGCCACGACGCCCGCGACGATCATCCCGTACAGGGCGGGGGAGAGACCTTCGAGCAGCTTCGCGACGGACTCGAGGAAGGCGAACACCGCGGCTCTCGGCGAGGTCGCCCAGCTCTCGCGCAGGAGGTGGCGGATCGGCCGCAGCTGCTCACGCATCCCGGCCGCCTGCCTGCGCGAAGCGCCGGGCCTGCAGGGTGAACATCTCGGCGTAGCGTCCGCCGTGGGCCATCAGCTGCTCATGGGTGCCGTCCTCGACGATGCCTCCGTCCTCGAGCACCACGATCCGGTCGGCGCGCCGCACGGAGGACAGCCGGTGGGAGACCAGCAGTGTGGTGACCCCGCCGGTGAGCGCCATCAGGTCCTGGAACAGGGCGGCTTCGGCCCGGACGTCCAGGGCCGACGTCGGCTCGTCGAGGATCAGCATCTGCGCGCCGTCGTCGACCGCGGCGAGCGCCCTGGCCAGGGCGAGGCGCTGCCACTGCCCGCCGGAGAGGTCGGTGCCGCCCGTGCGGCCCGGGGACAGCGGCGTGGCGAGGCCGGAGTGCTGGGAGTCCAGCCGGGAGAGGATCTCGCCGCCCCCGGACCGGTGCAGCAGCTCCCCGACCCGCGCGGGATCCGCGTCGCGGCCCATCATCACGTTGTCCTGCACGTCGAGGGGGAGCCGGGTGAAGTCCTGCAGGATCATCGCCACCTGCGGTCTGCCCTCGGCGGCCGGCCGCACGGGCTCGCCGCCGAGCCGCACGGTCCCTGCCTCCGGCGTCTCGAGCCCGGCGATCAGCGACATGAGCGTCGACTTCCCGGCACCGTTGGCCCCGACCACGCCGACGGTCTGTCCCGCGGGGATCACCAGGTCGAGGTTCTCGAGGACGGCACGCTCCTGCTGCGGATAGCCGAAGGTGAGGCCCGTGATCGCGAGGCCTGTGCTCGCGAGGCCCGTGCTCGTGACGGCCGTGCTGTCGACGTCGGGGGACGAGGACCGCGGGTCCCCGGCGGCCCCCGGTGCCGAGGTGTCCTCGCCCCCGAGCTCCGCGAGCAGCTGCTCGGTGTCGTGATGGGTGCGCGCGGCCTTCAGCAGCAGGCTCTGGGGGTCGCCGATCGGGCCGAAGCGGTCGACGACGGCCGCCGAGGCGGCGATGATGGTCGCCAGGTGCCCGACGTCGAGCTCCCCGGCCAGAGCCTGCCGGACCGCGAACAGGACGGCACCGACGAGGCCGACGGCGGAGACCAGCGCCACGACATCTGCCTCCCTGGTGAGCGGAACATCCGCCGTGAACAGCGGGGAGCCGCGGCGGTGTCCCCCGAGCCGTGGTCGCAACCACGGCAGGATCCCGAACAGGCGCACCTCGCGCGCCGTGCTCTCGCCCGCCGCGACCTGGAACGCGTAGCGGGTGCGCCGGCTCTCCTCGCTGAGGTCGCTGCCGCTGATCGTGTCCAGCAGGTGCCCGAGGTAGAGCATCCAGACGCGGGAGACGACCAGGGCGAGGCCGAGGAGGAGCAGCGCCGCGAGGGGATTCCACGCCGCCACGATCACGAGCGGCGCGATCCCGGTGAGGCGGGCCGCGACGACGGCGACCGCGTTCTGCGGGGCACCGAGGATCTGCCAGGAGCGGCTGTTCTCGATCAGCCGAGTGGCGCGGGAGGTGGTCGAGGAGTCGTCGAGGTGCCCGATGCCCGCGGGGCGCATCAGGATGCCGGCCAGGTGCGCGCTGCGCTGTCGGCGCACCCGGGCATCGAGCTGTGCCGTGAGGACGCTGCTGATCGCACCCAGGACGGGTGTGGCGAGCAGACTCGCTCCGAGCAGGACGATCCCGTGGACCAGGCGGGTGGTGGCGCGTCCTTCCTGGACGACGTCGGCAAGTCCACCGACCACCTGTCCCAGGCCCAGGAGGGTCCCTCCGGCGGCAGCCGTCTCGCCGACGATCACCAGGACGAGGGCGGACGCGCGCCAGGGGGAGGAGGCCGCGAGGAAGCGCAGCAGACCGGCCTGGTCGGCGAGGTCGGTGCGCAGGCTGATCCGTCGCACTGGAGGCTCCCCGGGCTGCATGGGCTCAGGCTGTCACAGTTCCACGGCGCTCATCCGTCGTTCTCCGTCGTGACCCCGGTCAGCCCGCCGAGCGTCCCTCGCGCTCCTGCGCCTCGCCCCGAGGACTCGCGAGATCCTGGATCTCCGCCTCCTCGAGGGTGCGGGCGCGGCGGGTGAGCTGATCGACCTCGTCCAGCGCGGAGCCGGTCAGCCCGAGGTCCTCGAAGCGCCGCGCGGTGACCATCACCCGCGACTGCAGGGAGCCCACCGCCTCGTTGAAGGCGGCGACCGAGGAGTCCAGGGAGCGGCCCACCTTGCCCAGGTGCCCGGTGAAGGTGCCCAGCCGGTGGTGCAGCTCGCGCCCCGCATCGAGCACCTCGCGGGCGTCGCGGTTCAGGGCGTCGGTGCGCCAGGTGTGGGCGACGGTGCGCAGCAGCGCGACCAGCGTGGCGGGGGAGGCGATGACCACGTCCCGGCCGAAGGCGTCCTCGAGCAGGGCCGCATCGGTCTCCAGCGCCGCGGCCAGCACGCCGTCGCTGGGCACGAACAGGACCGTGAACTCCGGGGTGTCCCCGAGCGCCTTCCAGTACGCCTTCGAGGAGATCACGCCGACGTGATGGCGCAGCGCCTTCGCATGCGCCGTCCGTCGCGCGGCGGCGCGCTCGGGGTCGGTCTCCTCCGTCGCGTCCAGATAGGCGTCCATGGGGGCCTTCGCGTCGATCACCACGTGGCGGTCCCCGGCGAGATGGACGACGAGATCGGGGCGCTGGCCCTTCTCCCCGTCGGCCCGGGTGCCCGCGAGCTGCTCGCTGAAGTCGACGTGCTCGAGCATGCCGGCCGCCTCGACGATCCGCCGCAGCTGCACCTCGCCCCAGCGTCCCCGCGCGGTGGGGGCGCGCAGCGCGGCGGTGAGCGCGCTGGTACCGCTCTCGAGGGACTGGGCGCGCTGGGCGAGCTGGCTCAGATGCGAGCGCAGCGCGCCCTCGGCGTCGACGCGGGCGGCCTCGGAGCGGGCCAGGGAGCGTTCGAGATGGGAGAGGGTCGACGTGATCGGGGCGAGCGTGCGCTGCAGCTCGGCCTCCCGCTCCTCCTCGGCGGCGTCGCGCCGGGCCACGTCCCGCTCGTGACGCTCGTCGGCCAGGCGCAGGAGCTGCCCGGAGGCATCGCCCTGCGCTCGCCGCCGCAGCTCCGCGACCCGTGCCCGCTCGCGCATCAGCAGCCAGGTCGCGGCGGCACCGAGGGCCGCGCCCAGCACGATCCCCAGCAGGAGCATCTGTGTTCCGCTCATGGGTCCAGCACACCACGGGGGCCCGACGGACGAGGGGCACCGCGCCGAGGCGGCGCCGTCGGCCGGACGGCGCCCCATGCGGCGCTTGCGATACTCGGTGCACGCGCCGCACGGTGCGGCGACATCGCGACGAGGGCGCCGATGGGCGAACGGCGAGGGGACGGCCATGGGGGAGAGGGCGATGCACCAGGAGGCGGACGGACCGCACGGCCTGCCGAGCGGCACCGATCGGCGCCGGCGGATGCGCCGCCTCCTCGCGCGCCTCGTGCTCGGGCTCCTCCTCGTCATCGCGCTGGTGCTGTCCCTGATGCTCCTGCGCGTCCACCTGCTCCTGCCCCGCACCGCCCAGCAGGAGGCGACGGAGGGCTACGAGCGGGCCTCCTCGGCGTTCGCCGATCTCGCGGCCGCGGACGCCGCCGCGCTCGATGACGAGTTCGGGGCCCCGCTCGGCACGTCCCGCACCGTGGCCTGCTCCGTGGGCACCGCCGAGCAGGGGTGGTTCGTCGTCGACCACCTGAACACCTGCGTCCTGCGGGAGGTCGAGACCCGGGCGCAGTCCGGAGCTCTGGAGGACTCTGCGGCCCGGGCGGCGCAGCTGCTTTCCGGGGTGCCCGCGTGGCAGGAGCAGGAGGGGTATCTGCTCTCCCCCGACCCGTCCACGGAGGAGTCCGGCGGGAGCGCGTGCGCCTCCGTCGTCGAGTCGAGGCTCCCTGCGGATGACGGCGTGTCCGGGCGCGAGGAGAGCATCGACCTGGCCGCCGTCGTCCTCGCGGATCCCGGATCCCTCGACCCCTGCCTGCGGGGGATGTCGGCGGGCGGCCGCGCACTCGAGGAGAGCATCGTCGAGGTCCCGAACGGCGCGGAGGAGATCGACACGGATGGAGGGGGAGCGCTGGTCGTGGTGCGCGAGACGCGTCTGTCGAGCACGTCCCTGGGCTGCCTGCCGCTGCCCCTGTTCTGCGAACCGGCGACCACCACCCCGCGCCTTCCCGATCTCGGTTCCTGATCTCCTGCGGTGTCCCGGTGGTCTCTCGCGAGGTCCCGGCCGGAGGGCGCCGGGACGGCGCCGGTGCGGGCGCGCGGGAGGGTGCTGCGGGCGGGCTTCAGGAGGGCAGCGAGCCGGTGCGGATCAGGTGGTCGAACTCCTGGGCGAAGCGCTCGGCGTCGACCTTGCGGTTCGGCACCATGGTGATCTCGCGCCCCGAGGCGGGAGCCACCCGCACCTTGGAGAAGAGGCCCGGACGGTAGCGGACGCCCGTGACGTCGGCGGCGGGGACCTCGCGCTTGATCTTGGCCTTCTTGAGGGGGCCGGCCACGGCGGCGAGGAGGAACCGGGCGCCGGTCGCGATCATGACGTCCGGGAAGTCGCCCGCGACGCCGGGGAGCACCAGCAGCACCTCCTCCTCGGGGTGGAGCAGCGAGGGGATGTCGCGGCGCAGCCCCGGGCTGTTGAACAGCTCGTTGCGGTTCAGGGCGGTCGCGTAGGTCATGGCGGCGCGAGTGGTGGTCATGGCTCGAGTCTAGGGACGCTCGAGGGGAGCGGCGAGGGAGAGGGCCCGCGGCGGCGATGGGCAGTTCTCCCCATGGCCGATCTCCCCGGGCCGCTCTACCGTGGAGTCGCAGGGTGAGAGGGGCTCGCCCGAGACGACGCGACACGAGACATCGAGGGTGGACATGAACGGCTTCCTGGGGGCGGACACCGACGCGCTCCGCGCGCACTCCGACAGGGTGGCGCAGGGCGCGCGAGCACTGCTGGAGCTCCGGGACACCCTGGAGCCGCTGGTCATGAACGAGGAGATCTGGCGCGGGACCGACGCCGAGAGCTTCCGGCAGTCCTGGTCCGGCGGCACCTCGACGATGTTCCAGCTGCGCTCCGAGGAGCTGACCGGACGCGTCGACGAGCTGCAGCGGCACGCCGAGGAGCAGGACACCGCCTCCGAGGTGGACGGTGAGGGCTTCGGCGGGCTCGAGGGCCTCTTCAAGGGGGATGCGCCCTTCAGCCCGCTGGGGTTCCTCAAGGACCTGATCTCGAAGGGGCAGGGGGTCTACAAGGGGATCAAGTCGCTCGTCGACTACATGCGCCGCATCCCCTCCGCCGCCGATGAGTTCGCCGATCTCGCCCGGCGCGGGCTCCAGGGGCTGTGGAAGCAGTCCTACCTCGACGAGCTCTTCAAGGGCGGCAAGGGCTGGCAGGCAGGGGCCGAGAAGCTGCTGGGGAAGCTGGGGATCCCCACCTCGATCGGGAACGTCGAGCCGCTCAAGTTCCTCAACAAGCTCGACGATGTCGCGCCGTGGCTCAAGACGGCCGGCAAGGGGATCGGGAAGGCGCTGCCGTTCCTGGACGTCGGCCTCGGCGTCCATCAGATCGCGACGGCGGACAACTGGTACGACCGCTCCAGCGGCATCCTCTCGACCGCCGGGGGCGCGCTGCTGATCGCCGCCCCGTTCACCGGACCCGCGGCACCGGTGGTGGGCGCGATCGGCGCCGGGCTGAGCCTGGTCTCCGCGGGGATGGACCTCGGCAAGCTGGTCTACGAGAACTGGGACGGCATCACCTCCACCGTCAGCAACGCCGCCTCCAACGTGGTGGACTTCGCCGCGGACACCGCCTCCACCGTCAGCGACGCCGTCGGCAACGCTGCGGAGACCGTCTCCGACGGGCTGAGCAATGCCGCCTCGGCCGTCAGCGACGGTCTCGGCAAGGTCGGGGACGCCTTCGGGTTCTGATCCGCTCGGGCCCTGACCCGCACCCACAACGCCGTCGACCCGCCGACAGAGGCGGGCCCGAGTTCCCCCATCTAGGATGACGTCATGAGCAATCCCGCACTGTTCACCGAGCGTGATGCCGCCGGTGCCTACGAGATCCTCGCCGCCGCCGCCGAGGCGCCGTCGGTCCTGGCCGTGCTCACCGACGAGGAGCTGCTGGCCCTCGGCGGCAAGGACGCGGTCCAGATCGCCGGCTCCCCGTTCCTCGATCAGCTCGACATCCCCGACGAGGCATCCGCCTCCATCGCGCTGCGCTCGCTGATCGCGCGAGGGCTGGTCACCCTCGACGACGAGCAGGCCGAGGCCGAGGGCGACCAGCTCTCGACGCAGGCTCCCGGGACGGCCCGGGTCGCGCAGCTCGACCGGACGCTCGCCGGCCTCATGACGCTGCGCGGCGCGCCCCGTGCGCTGCTGAACCTCACCCGGCGGGTCGCGGATCAGTCCACCGCCATCACGGTGTACGTCTTCCCCGAGGGCGGACTCCTCGAGGAGCTCGTCACCGCGGACGGCTATCACCACTTCAGCGTGCCCACCCGCGAGGCGATGCCGGCGCGCCTGGCGCGCTACGTCGATCAGGCACAGGTCGCCGGCGCCGAGGACCGCCCTGTCTACGAGGGGTCGGTGGAAGGCCTCGAGGACCCTGCGGATCCGACGGCCCAGCGGCTCGCGGACACGCGAGCGCTGACCGTGATGACTGCGGCCGACGCCGACGGGACGGGCGCGCAGGTGAGCCTCATGGCCACCTCGGAGGCGGTCCTCGCCATGGACACCCCGGACGGGGCGGGAGAGAGCACCGAGGTGCGCGAGCTCAGCGCGGAGGGTCTCCTCGCCCTGCTCGATGCGGCGATTCCCGAGGTCGCCGGCCTCTGATCCGTCCTGCCGATCCGCTGATCGGCCCGGCCGATCTGCTCGGCGTCTGCGATGTCACCCGCCGGTCGGCGGTCAGGGCGCCGACGGCCCCGTAGAATCAGCTCCCGTGGCTCTTACTATCGGAATCGTCGGTCTGCCCAACGTCGGCAAGTCCACCCTGTTCAACGCCCTGACGCGCGCTGAGGTCCTCGCCGCGAACTACCCGTTCGCGACGATCGACCCCAATGTCGGCGTGGTCCCGCTGCCGGACCCGCGCCTCGCGGAGCTCGCGACGGTGTTCGGCAGTCAGAAGCTGCTGCCGGCGACGGTGTCCTTCGTGGACATCGCCGGCATCGTCAAGGGCGCCAGCGAGGGGGAGGGCCTGGGCAACAAGTTCCTCGCCAACATCCGTGAGGCCGACGCCATCTGCCAGGTCACCCGTGCGTTCTCCGACGCCGACGTGACCCGCGTGGAGGGCTCCACGGATCCCTCGGGCGACATGGAGGTCATCACCACCGAGCTCATCCTCGCCGATCTCCAGACCATCGAGAACTCGATGCAGCGCCTGGAGAAGGACACCAAGCGCGGGCTGGTCGACGCCGCGGTGCTCGAGAACGTGGTCAAGGCCAAGGCGCTGCTGGAGACGGGGAAGACCCTCTACCAGGGTGCGAAGGACGCCGGCATCGACCTCGACGCCGTGCGCGAGCTGCAGCTGATGACCGCCAAGCCCTTCATCTACGTGTTCAACACCGATGAGGAGGGCCTCGCGGACGAGGCCTCCCAGCAGGCGCTGCGGAACCTCGTCGCCCCGGCCGAGGCGATCTTCCTGGATGCCAAGTTCGAGTCCGAGCTGATCGAGCTCGACGCCGAGGAGGCCGCGGAGATGCTCGAGAGCACCGGCCAGGAGGAGTCGGGCCTGGATCAGCTGGCTCGCGTCGGCTTCGACACCCTGGGCCTGCAGACCTATCTCACTGCCGGCCCCAAGGAGTCCCGCGCCTGGACGATCCCCAAGGGCGCCACCGCTCCCCAGGCCGCCGGCGTGATCCACACCGACTTCGAGCGCGGCTTCATCAAGGCCGAGATCGTCTCCTTCGACCAGCTCATGGAGGCCGGATCGATGGCCGAGGCCAAGGCCAAGGGCTGGGTGCGTATGGAGGGCAAGGACTACGTCATGCGTGACGGGGACGTGGTGGAGTTCCGCTTCAACGTCTAAAAATGGCCTCTGACCAGGGGTTTTACCTTCGCAGCTTCCGATCTGGCTCGTCGGGCGAGTTCCGATCTACCATCAGTTGCTTAGCGTTTATGCCGCTGACCTGCGCTTTTAGTCGGCCCCTGCGGAACTTCTGCGGGGGCCGATTCTCGTTTCTGCGGTGCGGGAGCGTCTCTGGGACGCAGCGTCGGCTGGCCAGTGCTGTGGCGGGTTCACGTCGTTCGGCGCGCGATCTCTCGGGCGGTGCGCTGACTCAAAAATCAGTTTGACTCAAAAGTCGGGTGCCCAACAGCGCCGCGGTTCACTGGGGCAGGTCTCGTTCTGCCAGAGTGCGAGTGATCTCGTCCCATTGGGAGCTCGCGGCCAATTGGCGGTGCCGGCGCAAGGCGGTCTGCCATGACCCGAACTCCGCTGGCAGCTCGCGCCACGTGATGCCGGTGCGGGTCTTGTAGAGAGCCGCGTCGACGATCGTGCGTATGTCAGTGCGTGGACGCCCGCGGCGAGGGCCCTCTTCTGAATGAACGATGTGCTTGATCCAGCTCCATTGTTCATCTGTGAGTCGTTGATAGCCAGGCTGGAGGCCTTCGATGTCGCTGCTATCGTCACCGTCGTTCGTCTGGTCATCAATTCTCATGGCTTTGACTACGCCGCGGATGACGACGCATATGGTGCATCGGGCGGTGGGTTCAACGTAGAGAGGGGACTGCCCGGCCAGGGTCTCGACGTGCTGACAGGTCAGTTCCACACGCCAGATGGCGCTTCGGTCGATGCGCAATGAGGACGGGTACAGGAGCTGTCGGAACTCATCGCGCTGAGTCGGCGAAAGCGGCGGGAACGGGCAGCACAGGTGGCAGTGCTCCACCCTGTTGCCCGCGAGACGCCAAACGCCCATGTTGCACGCCTCATGTTCGGCTCGGAACTCGGCATTGTCGGCGTCGATCAACGCAATGCTCTCTTCATCGGTTCCCAGGGCTGGGTCACCGAGAAGGGCACGCCCACACGCGCGGCATGGTTCGCCCGCTGCATAGGCTTGATACGGCAACTGGGGGTCGTTGCCTGCCCACTCCTCTCGCTTTGCCTCCTCCGCTTGGGCCCACGATTCCGAGAGCAGTGCCCTGCTGCGTGGTGTGTGCAGGACGCGGGGGAGGGCGTTCGGGCCGTCCTCTGGGATCTGTTGTGGGTCGGGCATCGTCACGCTCTCCTTCGAGGTCTGATGCGGGCGCGGGGCGAGTCGTGCGCGAACACCCGGGCCGCAACTGGAAGCGATAACTTCCTGGAAGTCATGACTACCAGGCATGAGGCTGGATGTGTGACAGAACCGCTGAAGAAGGCGCTCGGAGCGCAGGTGCGCGACCTGCGTCTTGTGCGCCACCTGTCGCAGGAAGGTCTTGCCGAAGAACTCGGAGTGTCGACTCGGTACCTTGCCGGCATCGAGCGTGGCGAGCGCAACCTCACGCTGGATTCGGTCGACGCCCTCGCCGAGCAACTCGGCGTCGAGGCGCACGCACTAATCGTTCGTCGGTGATGCTCGTTGCGTGAGCTGGAGGGCCACGGCATCACGCCTGAGACCGACGCACTGCTCGATTGCCGGGTCACGATCCCGATGAGTGGCCGCGTCGACTCGTTGAACATGACGGCCGCAGCGGCTGTGGCGTTCAACGAGTCGACGCGGTGATGATGCGGGAAGCCCGAGTGTCAGTGGCACCCGATATCGTGAGAGCAAATACCCCAACACCGTGATTGCGCAGTGGCGCGGAGGAGCACGACCTATGGCACCGACCACCAAAGAGGCGCAGCGAGCTGAGTTGCACAAGACGATCTGGCGCATCGCGAACGACCTGCGTGGCAGCGTCGACGGGTGGGACTTCAAGTCCTACGTGCTGGGCATGCTGTTTTATCGCTTCATCTCCGAGAACCTCACGGCGTACCTCAACAAGCACGAGCACGATGCGGGCGACGTGTCGTTCGACTACCGGCTGGTGGCGGATTCCGACGCGGAGTTCGCTCGCGACGAGGTCGTCGCGGAGAAGGGGTTCTATATCCTGCCGTCCGACCTGTTCGCCAATGTGCGCGATCGTGCCTCGGGCGACGAGAATCTCAACGAGACGCTCGAGCGGGTCTTTAAGAACATCGAAGCGTCGGCGATGGGTACGGACAGCGAGGACGACATCAAGGGTCTGTTCGATGATCTGGATGTCAACAGCAACAAGTTGGGCTCAACTGTCGCCAAGCGGAATCAGAAGCTGGTGAAGCTGCTCGACGCGATCGGTGACCTGCCGCTGGGGCGGTGGGAGGACAACTCGATCGACCTGTTCGGTGACGCCTACGAGTACCTGATGCAGATGTACGCCGCCAACGCCGGCAAGTCTGGTGGGGAGTACTACACGCCGCAGGAGGTCTCCGAGCTGCTGGCGCGCATCACGGTGGTCGGCAAGAAGCAGGTCAACAAGGTCTACGACCCGGCGGTGGGCTCCGGGTCGCTGCTGCTGAAGTTCGACAAGGTGCTCGGCAAGAACAACGTCCGACAGGGGTTCTACGGTCAGGAGATCAACCTGACCACGTACAACCTCGCGCGGATCAACATGTTCCTGCACGACGTCAACTACGCCGATTTCAACCTCGCCCACGGCGACACCCTGACCGATCCACAGCACTGGGATGACGAGCCGTTCGAGGCGATCGTCTCCAACCCGCCTTACTCGATCAAGTGGGACGGCGACGCTAACCCACTGCTCATCAATGATGAACGGTTCGCACCGGCAGGAGTCCTCGCGCCGAAGTCGAAGGCCGACCTCGCGTTCACGATGCACATGCTCAGCTGGTTGGCGGTGAACGGCACGGCAGCGATCGTCGAGTTCCCTGGAGTGCTGTACCGCGGGGGAGCGGAGAGGAAGATTCGGCAGTACCTCGTTGACAACAACTACATCGATACCGTGATCCAGTTGCCGCCCGACCTGTTCTTCGGCACGACGATCGCGACCTGCATCCTCGTGCTGAAGAAGTCGAAGAAGACCGGCGACGTGCTGTTCATCGATGCTTCGGCGGAGTTCAAGCGGGTCGGCAACAAGAACAAGCTGCTCGAGGAGCACCAGGCGAGGATCCTCGAGGCGTTCACGACGCGCGAGCCCGAGGACTACTTCACCACCGTCGTGAGCAACGAGGACATTGCCGCCAACGACTACAACATCGCGGTGTCGTCGTATGTAGAGGCCGAGGACACTCGCGAGGAAGTCGACATCGCGGAGTTGAACGCCGAGATCGCGCGCATCGTCGCGCGCCAGGCCGAGCTCCGCACGGCGATCGACGAGATCGTGGCGGATCTGGAAGGTGCGCGGTCATGACGGACATGCCCAATTGGGAAGGCTTCATGATCCCGACGCTCAAGGTGATGAGCGATGGCATCATCCGCCACTGGCGCGAGTTTCAGCCTCTCGTAGCTGATCAGGCGCAGCTCACCGATGAGCAGAAGAAGGAGATGCTTCCGTCCGGGAGCGCGCTCAAGTATGAGAACCGCATCGGCTGGGGCGTCTCGTTCCTGACGAACGTCGGCGCGCTCAGACGTCCGAAACGCGGTCACTACCAGATCACCGATGCCGGCAAGCAGCTCATCGAGCTGTTTCCGAACGGTGCCAAGGAACGTGACATCAAGGCGCTCGGTGCGGATCCCAGCTCGCCCATCCGCGAGTACGTGGCGACCACGACCCGCAAGACGAGCGCGCCTGCAATGACCGCTCCGACCGAAGAGTCGTCGATGACTCCTACCGAGCAGGTGCAGAGCGGCATCGAGCGCATCCACGACGAGCTCGCGGTCGAGCTGCTCACTCGGCTGCAGGACAAAGACCCAGGCTTCTTCGAGCAGGCGGTTGTCGATCTCCTGCTGTCAATGGGCTACGGCGGCACCACCGGGGCCGGCAGCGTCACCCAGCTCAGCAACGACGGAGGCATAGACGGTGTCATCGACCAGGACATCCTCGGCCTCAATCGCGTGTACATCCAGGCCAAGCGTTACCAAGACGGCAACGCTGTCGGACGCCCCGACCTCCAGGCGTTCGTTGGAGCACTCAGCGGTAAAGCCGACAGTGGCGTCTTCATCACGACCAGCCGCTTCTCCGACGGCGCACGCACCTACGCCGAGAACGTGCCGACCCGCATCATCCTGATCGACGGCACACGCCTGACGAGCCTGATGATCCGCTACGGCGTTGGCGTGCAGGTGAAAGAGACCTATAAGGTCGTCGAGATCGATGAGGACTTCTTCGCATGAGCCGCATCGATGACCTGATTCAGGAGCTGTGCCCGGACGGAGTGGCTGGTCGTCCACTCGGATCGCTTGGAACTCGGAACAAGGGTACAGCGATGACCGCGTCGAAGATGAAGACCATCGGTGGAGGCGGCCCGATTCGTGTGTTTGCTGGCGGACAGACTGTTGCCGATGTCGCTGAGGACGCGATACCGGCGAAGGATATCGTGCGCGTTCCGAGCATCATCGTCAAGTCGCGCGGGCACATCGGATTCAGCTACTACGAGCGTCCGTTCACCCACAAAACTGAACTCTGGTCCTACACGATCGATGCCCCTGGAGTCGATCAGAAGTTCGTCTATTACTACCTGCTCACACAGGTCGAGAAGCTCCAGGTTTTGGCGCGGGCAACATCGGTGAAGCTCCCTCAGCTAAGTGTTAGGGACACCGATACGCTAAATGTCCCGGTGCCGCCTTTCGAGGTGCAGCGGGAAATCGTGCGAGTACTGGATAAGTTCACCCAGCTGGAAGCGGAGCTGGAAGCGGAGCTGGAAGCGCGGCGCGCCCAGTACGAGCACTATCGTGCCGAGTTCCTGACATTCAGGGGAGAAGTTCCCCGCCGCCGTTTGGATGAAGTCGCCGTTTATGTCAACGGTAAGGCCCATGAGAAGCTTGTGGTTGATGGCGCAGAGATTCCACTAGTGACTGCACGATTCATCTCTCGGAATGGTGAAGCCAATCGATACGTTCCACTTGAGGACGTGCTCACGCCGGGGAGATCCGGCGATGTTGCCCTGGTGCTGAGTGACCTGCCGAATGGGCGGGCGCTGGCTCGGACGTTCTTCGTTGATCGCGACGATAGCTATGCAATCAATCAGCGGGTCGCACGGATTACCGTGAAGGACACGGCAGAGATGAATCCAAAGTTTCTTCACTTTGTGCTAGACCGCAACCGTGGACTACTTAAGCACGATAACGGAGTTGATCAGACCCACTTGAGTAAGGGGCAGGTAACGGGACTCGAGATTCCGGTTCCGAGCATCGAAGAGCAGGACCTAATCGTCGAACATCTCGAAAGGTTCGACGCTCTGGTCAACGACATCAGCATCGGTCTCCCGGCTGAACTCACTGCCCGTCGCAAGCAGTACGAGCACTATCGTGATCGGCTGCTGACGTTCAAGGAGCTGAAAGCATGAGTGATGCATCAGCGCGTACGTACGATCCGATCGCTGTCTCGTCGGAGAGCACGGTCGTCGCTGAGTATGTTCACGATCCGTTGCAGGCTGATGCGTATCAGTCGGAGTCTGCACTCGAGAAGGAGGTGATCCAGCTCCTCGAGGGACAGGCCTACGACTACCTGCCGTTCACCTCCGAGGCGGAGCTGGTCGCGAATCTTCGCGTGCATCTCGAGAGGGTCAACAGGATCACCTTCTCGGATGCCGAGTGGGAGCAGTTCTTCACGACGAAGATCGCAGGTGCCAACGACGGCATCGTCGAGAAGACGGTGCGTGTGCAGGAGGATCACGTCCAGATCCTCAGGCGCGACGATGGTACGACGAAGAACATCGCGCTGATCGACAAGACGAATATCCACAACAATCGGCTGCAGGTCATCAATCAGTACGAGATCGGACGCGGTGAGGGTGACACTGTCGATGGCGGTGCGAGGTACACCAATCGCTACGACGTGACCGTGCTCGTCAACGGGCTGCCGATGGTGCACATCGAACTGAAGCGTCGCGGTGTGGACATCCGGGAGGCATTCAACCAGATCAACCGCTATCAGCGCGACAGCTTCTGGGTCGGCTCGGGCCTGTTCGAGTACGTGCAGTTGTTTGTGATCAGCAACGGCACGCTCACGAAGTACTACTCCAACAGCACTCGCAACAGGCACCTGGCCGAGCAGAAGAAGACTGGCAGTACCAGCAAGGGCAGGAAGACGAGTAACTCGTTCGAGTTCACCAGCTGGTGGGCCGACGCGAACAACAAGCCGATCACCGAGCTGACGGCGTTCGTGAAGACCTTCTTCGCGAAGCACTCGCTGTTGAACATCCTCACGAAGTACTGCGTGCTCACCGCGGATCGCGACCTGCTGGTGATGAGGCCGTACCAGATCGTCGCCACCGAGCGGATCCTGCAGAAGATCCAGATCTCGACGAACTACAAGACGCTCGGCACGCTCGATGCCGGAGGATACGTCTGGCACACCACCGGATCGGGCAAGACGCTCACCTCGTTCAAGGCAGCGCAGCTCGCATCGAAGATGCCGGGTGTGGACAAGGTGTTGTTCGTCGTCGACCGCAAAGACCTCGACTACCAGACGATGCGTGAGTACGACCGGTTCGAGAAAGGGGCGGCGAACTCGAACACGTCGACGGCGGTGCTGAAGACGCAGCTCGAAGACCCCAGTGCGCGGATCATCATTACGACGATCCAGAAGCTGTCGACATTCATCAGGGCGAACAAGGGCCACGAAGTCTTCTCGGGCCACGCGGTGATCATCTTCGATGAGTGCCACCGTTCGCAGTTCGGCGACATGCACACCGACATCACACGCGCGTTCAAAAAGTACAACCTGTTCGGATTCACCGGCACGCCGATCTTCGCCGCGAACGCCGGCAGCGGTGGAAACCCTCAGCTGCGCACGACAGAGCAGGCGTTCGGCGACAAGCTGCACACTTACACGATCGTCGACGCCATCACAGACAAGAACGTGCTGCCGTTCCGGATCGACTACATCAACACCATCAAGGTCGGAAACCCCGACGACTCACAGGTGTCAGCGATCGACCGCGAGCGAGCTCTCCTGGACGTGCGCCGGATCCGGGACGTCGTGGCATACACCCTGGAGCACTTCGATCAGAAGACGAAGCGCTCATCGAGCTACGAACACGCAGTCGTGACGAACGTCGCCGACTCGGTGCGGGGCCGGCGTCAGGCGGAGGCAATCAAGGAGCGGAAGCGAGTGCGCGGATTCAACGCGCTGTTCGCGACCGCGTCGATCGATGCCGCCCGCCGTTACTACAACCAGTTCCAACTACAGATGGAGGAGCTGCCACCGGACAAGCGGCTGAAGGTCGGACTGATCTTCAGCTACGGCGCGAACGAGGCCGAAGCCGACGGAATCCTCGATGATGAAGCGTTCGACACCGATGCGCTCGACCGTGACACGCGCTCGTTCCTGGAAGACGCGATCCAGGACTACAACGACATGTTCGGGACCAGCTACGACACGAGCGCCGACCGGTTCCAGAACTACTACAAGGACCTGTCGCAGCGGATGAAAAACCGCGAGATCGACCTTGTCATCGTGGTGAACATGTTCCTCACCGGCTTCGACGCGACGACGCTGAATACACTGTTCGTCGACAAGAACCTGCGCGCCCACGGCCTGATCCAGGCATACTCGCGCACGAACCGCATCCTCAACTCGGTGAAGACCTACGGCAACATCGTCGCCTTCCGCGACCTCGAGGAAGAGACGAACGCCGCGCTGGAGCTGTTCGGCAACAAGGATGCCCGAGGCGTCGTCCTGTTGAAACCGTACGGCGACTACTACGGCGAGTACGTCGACAAGGTCACCCAACTGCTCACGTACTTCCCGATCGGGCAGCAGATCGCGGGGGAGCAGGCGCAGAAGGACTTCATCCAACTGTTCGGCGCGATCCTGCGGCTGCAGAACATCCTCACATCGTTCGACGACTTCGACGGCAACGATCCGCTCACAGAGCGACAGCGGCAGGACTACACCAGCATCTACCTGCGGCTCCGCGACGAGTACACGCGAGACCGTGACGGCGAGAGGGAAGTCATCAACGATGACGTCGTGTTCGAGATTGAACTCGTCAAGCAGGTCGAGATCAACGTCGACTACATCCTCATGCTCGTCGAGAAGCTCCGCGCCGAGAAGGGCGACGGAGAGGACAAAGAAGTCCGCGCCGAGATCACGCGCGCTGTCGATGCGAGCCCGACCCTGCGAAGCAAGCGCGACCTCGTCGAGGACTTCGTCGAGTCGGTGTCGCTGCAGGGCGCGGTCGATGAGCAGTGGCAGTCGTATATCTCCGCGAAGCGCGAGGCTGAGCTTCAGGAGCTCATCGAAGCGCACAAGCTCAAGCTGGAGGAGACGCAGTCGTTCGTGGATGAGGCGTTCCGGGACGGACAGCTGCGCACGGCGGGAACTGAGATCACCCGCATCCTGCCGCCAGTGTCACGGTTCAACCGCGAGTCCAACCACGGCGACAAGAAGAAGCGGGTCATCGAAGCGCTCTCCAGATTCTTCGAGCGGTTCCGCGGGCTTGCCTTGGGGGATGAAGAGTCTAGGGACTGAGGCCAGCAATGAGTGGGATCATGGGCTCATGACCGAGGACAACCCCGAGCGCGCGCCGAGGGTCATTCGCTGTGAGCACTGGTCCGATGACGCTGGTCGATACTACGGCTGGCACCACCATGAAGGTCCCCACGCGTGCGACTGGAGGAATCACGACGGAGAGTGCCCGTACCAGGCGAGCGTTGGCAGTAGGGCGAACCTGTAGGTCCAGCTTGCAGATCTGAGCAGGCGTGCGTGAGGCGCAGCCTGTACAACAGCCTGCGCCAGCCAGTCCTCCATCAGCCCGCCAGTCACCTCGGGTGCTATCGTGGTCGGCAGCCGCCGATGGGCAGTGCCTGCGAGGCCGCAGCACCCTGAATCGCCAGGTCAGAGGTTCAGAATCCCGCTTCCCGGCACCCCATGGGACAGCCTTAGCGCCAAATGTTCCGAAATCGCCGGAACTCGGTGGAGTTCCGGTTCAACGTCTAGCGTCAATAACGGCATCCGTTATGCACTGGTCTCGTGATCAGATCGTTCGGCAGCAAGGACACCGAGCGCATCTGGCATGAGCAGTACGTCGAGCGCGTCGACCGGACGGTGCAGCGGGCGACCCTGCGTGAGCTCGAGCTGATCCATGCGGCGAAGGATGTCGAGGACCTCCGGGTACCGCCGGGCAGCCGCCTGGAGCGTATGGTCGGCGACCGACCCGGGCGGCACAGCATCCGCGTCAACGCGCAATGGCGTCTCTGCTTCGTCTGGAGAGAGGGAGGTGCGGACGATGTCGGACTCGTCGACTACCACTGAGAGCGACCTGATCGAGCCGATCCACCCGGGAGAGATCCTGATGGAGGGTTTCATCGAGGGCTTCGGGATCACGCAGAGCACGCTCGCCGTGTCCATCGGTGTGCCACCGCGCCGGATCAACGAGATCGTGCGCGGCAGGCGGGGGATCACTGCTGATACGGCGATCCGTCTGGCGCGATACTTCGGGACGTCCGAGGAGCTGTGGATGAACCTGCAGACGAACTACGAGTTGCGTCTGGAGCGCCGGGCGCTGCGTGACAAGGTCGCTGCGATCACCCCTCTCGCGGTCGCATGAGCGACTGGCGCTCGGATCGCGTGGGGTCCGCGCTCGCGGGAGAGAACCCGACCGTGCTGGCGGAGTTGGACCAGTCGTTCGCGGTGATCGGGGACGTGCAGTGGCTGCCGGGATACTCGCTCGCGCTCACGAAGGTTCCTGGAGTTGATCGGCTCTCCGATCTGCCACGGGCGCAGAGAATCGGCTACCTGGCTGATGTCGATCTTCTCGCGTCGGCCGTCGAGGTGGTCTGCCGTCGTCGCGATGGGGCGTTCCGTCGCGTGAACGTGGGGATCCTCGGGAACGCGGACGCGTTCCTGCACGCCCATATCTGGCCGCGCTACGACTGGGAGCCGGAGGCTCTGCTGACGAAGCCGGTGTGGCTGTACCCGTCGGCGAACTGGTCCGATCCGCGCCACGCAGTGGGCGCAGCCCACGACGGTCTGCGATCGGACCTTGCGGCAGAGATCGCTCTGTCCCGGAACTCGGCGGAGTTCCGCTTCAACGTGTAGTCGCGTCCCAGCGCGCTGTGGCCCGCAGGCGGCTCGAGGTGCGTCAGGCAGGATCAGTGAACGACACCGGCTTGCCGTTGGCGCGGGCGTAAGCGATCTCCTCGCCCGTGGACTCTCCGATGTATCCACCGGGGCTGACCACCAGCACCCGATCAGCCAGGTCGTTCTTGTGCACGTGGAGCATGTCCAGCATCGTCTTCTGCTCACTCGAGATCGAGCCAGCGGCGTCTCCCGCCTCGCCAGGCGCGACGACGATGATGGCGGCGAAGGTGAGGCCGCGGTTCGCGTCGCGCATCTCTCCCGCGGACCGGGCGGAGCCGCAGATGTAGACGATCTCGGGTCGATCAAGCACAGTTCGGTCTCTCATCTCAGTCTCTCATCGCCAAGGTGCGCCTCGATCGGTGGAGCGTGACCACACCGACGCTGTGTGGTCGGTGGAGTAGCCCGTTGGCGACCTGCGCGCGACCCGGGTCCGTTCGGGCCTTGACGGATGGCTTCCCGTGGGGCGAGCGACGACGCGTTGATCGGGCGGCACTCGACTCCGTGTGTGATATCGCGATGTCATCTTGACGGAGGCGGTCACGATGACGAACGTGCTGATCCGTGGACTGAGTGAGGCTGCTGTCGAGCGCATCGATGCTGAGGCGGCGGCGCTGGGGCTCTCGCGCAACGAGTTCCTTCGCCGGCGACTGGAGCAGCACGTCTCGACTCCGGTCGCCGCGACGGTCGCTGCCGATGACTGGAGTCGCTCGGCGGCGGCCTTCGGAGACCTTGCTGATCCTGACGTGATGGATGCCGCGTGGCGGTGACGAGCTGGCTGGTCGACAGGTCGGCATACGCGCACAAGCAGGCGGGCCAGGCGGCGAGCATCGCTGCGTGGAACTCGCGCATCGAGCGGGGGCTGATGCGCCTCTCGACCGTGACGCGGCTCGAACTCGGCTTCTCCGCCCGCTCGGGTGAAGCAGGTCGCGAGGCGTTCGGGCTGCCGCCGCTGTCGCTCATGCCGATCGAGCACCTCACGCCCGCGATGGAGGACCGCGCCTTCGAGGTGCAGATGCTCCTTGCCGACCGTGGCCAGCACCGCGCTCCGTCCATCCCGGATCTGCTCATCGCAGCGACCGCGGAGAAGGCTGGGCTGACGGTCCTGGCCGTTGACCAGGACTTCGATCTCATCGCCGAGGTCACCGGTCAGTCCGTGGAGACGCTCGCGCTGGTCTGACTCATCGAGGTCGTGCCGCCGGGCCATGAGACGGTCGTCCGTGCCCGAAGGCGGTGGAGTCCCGCCTCGCCGTCTGGCACCGGCGGGACGCAGCGGCCGAGAGGCTCCAGCGTTGATCGAAGCGCGCATCAGCGGTGTGCCACGATGGATCAGATCCCCGTCGACGACGATGGGGGAGTGAGGACGCCATGGACATGCTGAGGACCTACCCCGAAGGTGTCACCTCGTGGGTGGACATCGAGTACGCGGACCTCGCTGCGGGGCGTGACTTCTACGGCGGGCTGTTCGGCTGGGCGTTTCGAGATGTCGGGGACGGGCAGTACCTGGTCGCGCAGGTGGACGGACGCGAGGTGGCGGGCCTCGGCACGCAGGGCGATTAACCGCCGTCCGGAGATGGCGCTCGGTGGAACACCTATGTGGCGGTCGACGATGCCGACCGTGTCGCCGACCGCGTGGTGACGGCGGGCGGGCGCGTCGTGTCGCCTCCGACGCCGGCGGGCGATGCCGGACGGCTCGCTCTGTGCGAGGACGCCGAGGGTGTGCCGTTTCGGCTCTGGGAGGCCGCGAAGCGTCCCGGTGCTCAGCTGACCAACGCGCCGGGGACCTGGAACTTCAGCGACCTGCGCGCCGCCGATCCCGCCACGGCCGAGGCCTTCTACTCGGCAGTGTTCGGTTGGGAGATCGTCGATCTGGGCTTCGCTGCGATGATCCGGCGACCCGGGTACGGCGACCACTTGGCCGCGACCGTGGATCCGGGGATCCACGATCGCCATGCGGAGGGCGCGCCGCCGGGCTTCTCCGACGCCATCGGCTGGCTCGGCGCGGCGCCCCAGGGCGCATCACCGAGCTGGCACGTGACTTTCGCCGTGCAGGACCGCGACGGGATCGCCGCCGCCGCCGAGCGACTGGGCGGCACCGTGCTCTCCACCGAGGACACCGACTGGACCCTCGCTGCGCTGGTGCGTGACCCCCAGGGCGCCGACTTCACCGTGAGCCAGTACTCACCGTCCTGACTCGATGAAGGACCCCACGGGACCGTCCCCTCACCTCATCTGCTCGGTCAGCAGCTCGGCGATGCTCCGCGGTTCCCGGGCGAGGAGCCTGGAGAGGGTGGAGTCGGAGCGGGCGAAGTAGCCGCTCCGTGTGGCCTGGAACATCGACAGGGTGAAGCGCGCCGCCGGTTCCGGCGTGCCGGCCGCGACCTCCTCGGCGACCCACGTCTCGTCATCGACGATGGCGCGCTCGATCTGGCGGCCGGTGAGCTCGGACGCCGCTGCGGCGAAGTCCGCGAGGGTGACCGGCGATGGCGGGACCAGGTCGACGGGGCCCTCGACGGGGACGTCCCCGGTGAGGATCGCCGCAGCGGCTTCGGCTGCGTCTCGGCGGTCCACCCAGGGGAACGGCCCGTCGGCGGGCTTCGCGATCATCCCCGTGCTCTGCCATGGACCGAGGAGCTGCCCCAGGTCCCCGTAGAAGCCGTTGCGAAGGGCGGTCCACGGGACGCCGACGTCCGCGAGGTGCTCCTCCGTGGCGGCGTGGATCGCCAGCGGCGGGTACGGAGTGTCGACACCTGCCCCATGAGCGCTGGTGTAGAGGATCCGCTCTGCCCCTGCGGCCGCGGCCGCGTCGATCGCTCTGCGGTGCTGGGCGACGACGTCCGCCGTGATGTCGCTGGAGGAGACCAGGAGCACCTGCTGCGCGCCGGCGAAGGAGTGGCGCAGCGAGACCGGGTCGTCGTAGCTTCCTCGTCGCACGCGGACGCCGCGCCGTGCGAGGTGGTCTGCGCGTGACGGGTCGCGGACGCTGACGCCTATCCGTTCTGCAGGGATCCGCCGCAGGAGATGCTCGACGGTGGCTCCGTTGAGGGTTCCGGTGGCTCCGGTCACGACGATCATGGCGGCGTCCTTCTGTCGAGGTGCACATGGCGATCAGCGCTGCGCACATTAAGTTGACTCATGTGGTCAACTTGCGGTCGCGTAGCATGGTGCATGAACTTGACCGGCGTGGTCAAGTTGTGGCGTCCCGGAGGTGACGATGACCGATGCAGAGCCCTCGCCCGTGCTGCGAGTCGATGCGCGCCGGAACGCTGACCGGATCCGTGCAGCAGCTGTGCGGATGTTCGCCGAGCGCGGGCTGTCCGTGCCCCTCGAGGACGTGGCAGCGGCTGCTCGCGTCAGCAAGGCGACCATCTTCAACCGCTTCGGGGGGCGTATCGGGCTGATCGACGCGGTCATCGATGAGCTCGTGGCGGGGGAGCTGACGGATCTCATCGAGCGCGTGCGAGCAGTCCCGGACGTCGGCGAACGGATCTGCGCCTACGTCCGTGCGTTACGGGATCTCCAGTATCGGCTGCCGGCGGTCAACGGAGTCCTGCTGCAGCAGTTCCCCGATTCCGAGGCGCTCATGGACCTGTGCCGCACGGGAGAAGCCTTCCACGGCGAGCTCGTCACGCAGGGCCATGCCGTCGGCGTCCTGGCCGACGGGTTCATGGCAGGAGACTTCCATGCCCTGGCCACTGACAACGCTCTCGCGCTCGAACACGGCGCTCGGCCAGCGCGGGTGGACTACGACCGGCGCACCACCTACGTCCTCGGAGGGATCTGTCCATCCGTGCAGCTGTCGGGGTGATCCCCACCGCCGTTCCGGGGTCGATCCGCTTCGGGGCGCGGTGACGTTGCACGTCAGCGCCTCGTGCCGGGAAGTCGGAAAGGTGTCGTCCCTGGCCGGGAAGGACGAGGCGAGGTGGCCATCGTGCTGCGGTCGGCCCGGAGGGGGCTGGCGGAACCTGCGGAGGTCCGATCGACTCGTGAGCCGTCGGCCGGTGGCGCGCGGTTCACCTCTGCCGTCAGGCCTTGCAGCGATCCCTGTCGGAGGACTCGGCAGCGGAGGTGGGTCTCGCTCGCGTAGGCGGAGGTCTCGAGGCGTTCGAGCTCGATGTGCTGCCCAGGCCCGCGAACAGCGAGATGCCGACGCCCAGAGGCACCGGTGCGACGTCCCCGAGCTGCGGGAGCGCACTGTCGACGTCGGCGCGCTGCCTGTGCTCGCGGCGCTGGGGCGCTGCCTCCGCGACTCGCACGCAGCGGAATTCCGGGTCGCCGACATGGTCCACGACCTCCTGCTCCTGGACGGCCCCCGCGACGCCACGGCAGCGAAACTCGCCCGCATGCTCGCGATCGACGTCCTCCGGGACGCCCTGGCCGAGTGATCCGGTGACGGTCTCCCTGTCCCTCGGGCCGTCCGCCGTCGAGGTCGTCCGCGAGGAGGCGCACGGGCTGCTCACCGGGAACGGTCCGACGGACGGGGCATGAGCGCCCTGTCGACTGCGCCGTGACGCGTGCTTGCGATAGATCCTGACCGCGGAGGCGACCCGCGGACGCCGATCACCGGTTCATCGGCCGCGCCTCGGAGGCGGATTCGCGCGGCCTCCTCGGGATCGGCCGCCTCCTGCAGCGCGGCGACGAGATCATGCGCGGTCGTCAGAGGATCACCCATTCCTCGATGCTGGCCGGAGCCTTCAGGGCGCGGCGCCGATCCGGCGTTCCGTGAGGGCGTCGTTGCGGAGCTCGAGCACGAGGTCCGGCGCCAGCTCACGCAGGAAGGCGTGGTCGTGACTGACGACCAGCACGGCCCCGCGGTAGGACCGGAGCGCATCCAGCAGCTGGCCCGAGGTCTCGAGGTCGAGGTTGTTCGTCGGCTCGTCGAGCATCAGCAGCTGCGGCGGCGGGTCGGCCAGCAGCAGCCGGGCCAGCGCGACCCGGAAGCGCTCACCCCCGGAGAGCGAGCCGACGGGACGGTGCGCGGCCTCCCCGCGCAGGAGGAACCTGGCCAGACGGTTCGTCAGCTCGCCGTCCGGTGTCCCGGCGGCGGCAGAGCGCACGACATCGAGCGCCGAGGCGCTCTCGTCGAGGTCGTCGAGGCGCTGGGGCAGGTACCCGACGCGGTCCGTGCGCAGCGTCGACGCCGCGCGGACGGCGGGGACCGCGCCCGCTCCGGCGCCCGAGCAGGGGCGGCCCAGCAGGGCACGCAGCAGGCTCGTCTTCCCCGCGCCGTTCGGGCCGGTCAGGGCCACGCGCTCGGGTCCCTGCACGATCCAGGTGCGCTCCCCGTCGCCGAGCTCCGCGAGGCGCCGGGCCGAGGCGACACCGGGGTCCGGCAGGTCGATGTGCACCGAACGGTCCTCGCGGACCCGTCGCTCGGCGGCGTCGAGGGCGCGGCGGGCCTCGTCCTCCTTGCGCTGCACCTCTCCGCGCAGCCTGCCCGCGGACACCTGCGCCTCCTGGGCACGGAGCTTCATGATCACCCGCGGGCGGCGCTTGTTCTCGTAGTCCTTCTTCGCATACCGGGCGCGACGGGCCAGCGTCGTCTCGGCCTCGATCCGCTGGCGCTTCTCCTTCGCCAGCGCCTTCCTCGCCTCGACCTCGGCCTGCCGGGCGGCCGCCTGCTCCGTCTCGAGCCGGGCCCGCCACGTCGAGTAGGGCCCGCCGACGGTCGTCAGCTCGTGCGCGTACAGCTCGGTGGTGGTGTCCATCAGGTCGAGCAGCTCGGTGTCGTGGGAGACGACCACCAGGGCGCCGCTCCAGGACCTCACGAGGTGGTGCACCTTCTCGCGGGAGTCCCGGTCGAGGTCGTTCGTCGGCTCGTCCAGCAGCGTGACGGCCGCGCCGCGCAGCCGGATCCCGAGCAGCGCGACGAGCATCGCCTCGCCGCCGGAGAGCTCACCGACGCGGCGCTCGAGCATCTCCGGGCCGAGGCCGGCCTGGTCGAGCGCGGCGTGGCTGCGGGCCTCGACGTCCCAGTCCTCGCCGACCTCGTCGAATCGTGCGGGGTCGACGTCGCCGTCGGCGATGGCGCGCACGGCGTCCACTGGGCGTGCCACCCCGAGGACCTCGACGACGCGCGCGTCGTCGTCGAGAGTGAGGTCCTGCGGCAGGTGGGCGACGTCGCCGTCGGTCGTGAGGTGGCCGGAGGTCGGCGTGAGCTCGCCGGCCGCGAGGCGCAGCAGGGTCGACTTGCCCGAGCCGTTGCGGCCGATGAGTCCCGTGCGCCCGGTGCCGAACGTCCCGGACACGCCGTCGAGGGCGATGCTCCCGTCGGGCCAGAGGAACGTCACCTGATCGAAGGTCAGTGCGGACATGGTGATCTCCTGTGATCGATGCATGGCGGTGCTGATCACGGGCCGATTGCCCCGCACGGAGTGCCGGTGGCCCCGGTGGGGACGGGCATCGACGGATCAGCGTCGGGGCGCTGCGCGATGCTCCCACCGCGGCGGGCGTGCGTCGTCGATCAGCGCGGGTCACGCGGTCGCGTCGGGATTCCTCACCGGTTCGCTCGATTCGACGGGGACAGGAGACTGGGAGGGTAGCATCCCCCGACGCACCCGCGCACCCGCGCACCCGCGCGGCCGAGGGGCGGCGGAGCCCGGGGACGAGGAGCGAGGAGGGGCCGTGAGCCATTGGACGGACTGGAAGGGCCCCGAGCCCTCTCTCGGCCTGGTGGTCCTGCTGCCCGGGCGCGGATACACCTGCTCGATGCCGCTGCTGAACTTCGCCGGCCAGGTGGCGATCCACCACGGCTGGGACGTGCGCGCGGTCAGCTGGGAGGCGTCGGAGAGCTGGGGGCCCGAGCGCGTGGGGCACGAGCTCGCGGCGGCGATCGGTGAGCATCCGGGGCCGGTCCGCGTGATCGGCAAGTCCCTGGGGACGATGGCCGCGCCGTACGCCGCCCAGCAGCGCATCGACGCCGTCTGGCTCACGCCGCTCCTGACCCTCCCCGCGGTGACGCGGGGGATCCAGGAGCATCCGGGGCGGCAGCTCCTGGTCGGCGGCACCGGCGACACCATGACCTGGGACGGCAGGATCGCTGCCGCGCTCGCCGCCGATGCGCTCGACGCCGACGTGCTCGAGATCCCGGAGGCGGACCACGGCATGCAGGTCCCCGATCCGGTGCGCACGGCGGAGATCCACGTCGAGGTGGTGCGTGCGATCGACGGCTGGTTCACCGCCGGCGATGCCGCACGCTGGGACGATGTCCCTGCGCGGGGTGCCGGCGTAGGGTCGGGATCTCTCGATGCTCGAGGAGGGCAGTGATGCTGAACTGGTTGTTGAAGCTGCGACGGGTGCGTGGAGATGCCCGCGCCGTCCGCAAGGGCCCCGAGGCCGTCGGCAGGCGCGCCGGTCGGCGCGCGGTGAACCGGGCGGCCCGGCGCGCACTGCGGTAGCGGGGCACGGGCCACCGTCGTGCCGTGGCCTCCGGGAACTCCGGGAACTCCGGGAACTCCGGGAACTCCGGGAACTCCGGTGACTCCGGGCGGGCCGGCGCGAGGGGGAGCTCAGCGCTGCGGGGTGAGGGTGCGGGTGTACTGCACGTCGCCGTTCGCATCGATCAGCTCGACGGTGAACGCCTCGCCCTGCGGGGCGACCTCGACCCGGCCGAAGAACTGCCCGGTGCCGTCGCGCGGGGAGCCCATCGCGGGGCCGGCCTTCTGGAAGTCCACCCGGGGCCCGAAGGTTCCGTCCATCTCGTTGGGTCCGAAGGAGCCGGCGTTGATCGGACCGGCCACGAACTCCCAGAAGGGGTCGAAGTCCGTGAAGGCCGCGCGCTCGGGCGAGTAGTGGTGGGCCGCGCAGTAGTGGACGTCGCCGGTCAGGAACACCACGTTCCGCGTGCGCTGGTGCTTGATCCCCGCCAGGAGCCGTGCGAGCTCGAGCTCGCGTCCCAGGGGAGCGCCGTCCTGCGCGTTGGCGATGGATTCCTGTCCCTCGCCGTCCGGGACCACGATGCCGAGCGGGAGATCGGCGAGGATCACCTTCCACGTCGCCTGTGATCTGCGCAGCCCCTGCAGCAGCCACTGCAGCTGCTCCTCGCCGAGCATCGGCGTGGAGCGCTGCTCGAGCCCGTCCGTGTTCTCGCCCTTGTGGGTGCGCATGTCGAGCACGAACACGTCCAGGTCGGGGCCCCGCTCGATCCGGCGGTGGATGCGCTGCGGCTCGAAGCCGGTGCCCGGGGACAGGGCGCGGGACTCCGCGATGGGCTGGTACTCCTGCCAGGCGCGTCGGCCGCGGGCGGCGAGGACGTCCACGTCGCGGACGGTGTAGCGGTCGTCCTCGAGGATCTCGCCGGGCCACCAGTTGTTCGTGGTCTCGTGATCGTCCCAGGTGGCGATGACGGGGACCTCGGCGTTCATCGCACGGATGTTCTCGTCCATGAGGTTGTAGGCGTGGCGTCCCCGGAACTCCCGCAGCGTCTCCGCCACCTTCGCGACCTCCTCGGTCACCACGTTGCGCCACACGGCGCCGTCGGGCTCCTCCAGGGTCTCGGCGATCGGGCCGTCCGCATAGACGGTGTCGCCGGCGTGGAGGAGGAAGTCGGGGGCGAGGGACCGCATCGTCTCGTAGCCGAACATGCCGCCCACGTCGGGGTTGATGCCGTAGCCCTGGCCGGCGGTGTCCGCGGTCCACACGAAGGTCTGCGCACCGTCGGACCTCCGGCCCGGGGCGGTGCTGAAGCGGCCGATGCCCACCTCTCCCCGGCGACCGTTCTCGTCCTCGAAGAACAGCTCGGTCTCGAACGCGGTGCCGGCGGGCAGGCCGTCCGCGCTGATCCGGGCGGTGAAGTCGGTGTCCGCCGTGGCCCAGGGGCCGCGCAGGCGGATCGGCCGGCCGTCCTCGCCCGCCTCCCTTCCGCGTCGTCGACCGCCGGACGTGAGCCGGCGCCCGTCAGCGTCGAGCGCGTGCAGGACGGCGTGCAGCCTGCCGTCGGCGGAGGACCGGGACCACAGCACCGCGGAGCTCGAGGTGACGTCCCCGGTCTGCAGGCCGGACGGGAGCGTCAGACGGGAGGTCGCGGGGCCCGCGGGCACGACCGGTGCGGCGTGTGCGGCGACGGGCAGGGTCGAGGCGAGCGCCGCAGCGGCGCCCCGGAGCACGGTGCGGCGGTTCGGCGCAGGGGATCTGTCCATGGTGCCAGTGAAGCGCCCCGCCGTGACGGGCTCGTGGCAGGGGGATGAACACAGGGGGACGGGTCGCGCGCGGCCCTGTCGTGCGCGGTGCTCATCGCCGCACAGGATGCGGGTGCTCCTCCTCGCGCCGCTGGAAGTCCAGGATGCTCCGGTTCCGCACCTGACCGTCGCGGATCTCGATCGCGCGGGAGATCGTCATGCTGTCCTCCCACGCGGCGGGTCCCTCCATGACGGTGCGCAGGAAGGGCAGCAGCGCCTCGCTGATCTCCCAGGTCGCCGCATTCCACAGGTAGGACGGGCTGTGGTCCACGGCGTAGTGGTCCACGCCGGGGCCGACCGTGAACATCGGGTCGTCG
Organism: Brachybacterium sp. AOP43-C2-M15; assembly: GCF_052446295.1. NCBI lineage: Bacteria > Bacillati > Actinomycetota > Actinomycetes > Micrococcales > Dermabacteraceae > Brachybacterium > Brachybacterium sp. AOP43-C2-M15. Next base: position 120,850 of record NZ_JBQSWB010000010.1, on the reverse strand, counting down.
AACCCGGTGGGCCGGGCCCATTCGAAGCCCATCCCCGCGTCGCAGGAGACGTCGATGATCAGCGATCCGGCGGCGAAGGCCCCCAGGTCGGCGGTCCGCAGGTACGTCAGGGGCGCGGAGACGTCCTGGAGGGTGCAGTGGACGACGATGTCGTGGGAGGCCAGGAACTCCGGCAGCGGGACGATGCCCTGCTGCGAGAGGACCTCGCTCTCGTGGAGCTCGCCCTCGTCGGTGTCGAGCTGGATGATCTGCGCACCGTGGATCGGCGAGGCCACCGCCGCGACCCCGCGCTGGGTGAGGATCTCGATGTCGTGGATGCCCTGGGCGTTCAGCGCCGTGACGGCGCCGCGCGCGGTGGCGCCGAAGCCGATCACCACGGCGCTGCGCCGCGGGCCGTAATGGCCGGAGATGCCGGTCAGGCTCATCGCGTGCAGGACCGAGCAGTAGCCGGCGAGCTCGTTGTTCTTGTGGAACACGTGCAGGCCGTAGTGGCCATGGCGGGTCCAGTGGTGCATCGCCTCGAAGGCGATGAGCGTGAGCCGCCGGTCGATCGCCGCCTGGGCCATCTCCGCGTCCTGCACGCAGTGCGGCCAGCCCCACAGCACGCGGCCCTCGGGGATCTCGTCCAGCTCGGCGGCCTGCGGCTTGGGCAGCAGCAGCACGTCGGCGGAGGCGATCACCTCGTCCCGCTCGGCGATGCGCCCCACGCGGGAGGCGACGAACCCGGGCTCCAGGGAGAGCCCGGCCCCGTAGCCGCGCTCGACGATCATCCGTGCGCGGATGTCGGGGTCGATGCGGTCCAGGTGGTGGGGATGGATCGGCAGGCGTCGCTCGTTCTCCAGCGAGGAGCCGGCGAGCAGGCCGAGGGTGAGCAGTTCCGCGTGCGGCTCGGGAGCCGGCGCGGAGCCGCTGACGCTCGCAGGGTCCAGCGGCGCTGGGGAAGGTCGTGCGGTGCCGGTCATCCGGACTCCCATCATCGGGGAACCGGTGTCAGCTCCGTCCATGACTGTACGCGTCCCCCGCGGCGGGGCGGCGACCGGCGGGCGGCCGGGCGGTGACGGGAGAACGGCACGGTCACCGGGAGAGCGCGCGCTCCAGCGGGATCGAACCGTCTTCCCACGGGGTCAGGATCCAGACGACCAGGTAGGCGCCGAAGCCCAGCACGGGCAGCAGGAAGGAGGCCAGGAGCAGCGCGCGGACCAGCCAGACGTCGATCCCGAACTTCTCGGCGAGGCCCCCGCCGATGCCGGCGAGGACGCGTCGGGGCCCGCGCCGGTATCCGAGGCCGCGGAGGGTGTCGAAGAGTGATCTCATGCCGAGGACGATACGCAGGGCCGGGGGCGCCGCGCAGTGGTGCTGACCCTCGAGGCGGGCGGGGGTCATCCCCACCCCCGTCGCAGCCCCCCGGTCCGCTCGCCCTCGAGCGGTCCGCAGGCCGCGTCGGGATCGGGCGGGTCGCCCTGCTAGCGTGACGCAGAGCCGAAGGAGGCCGACGTGTCCGCTGACCACACCCTGCCCGCGGAGCTCTCCCGGTTCCTCGCCGAACGCACGCGTCGGCCCGGACCGGCGGGGGAGGACGCCCCTGCGGATCCCGCCGCGCGCGCCGAGCACCTGCTGCAGCTCGCGTGCCTGAACTACACCCGGGACCGCCCTGGGTCGATCCGCCGTGCCCGCGCGCTGCTCGCCGCGGAGCCGGAGCTCGCCACGGCCGACGTGTTCACCATGGCGACCACCGGGGCGCACGAGGAGCTCGCACGGCACCTCGAGGACGATCCCGGTGCCGTGCACGCGAGCGGCGGACCGTTCGACTGGCCGCCCCTGCTCCACCTCGCCTACGGTCGGCTCGGCGACGGGCCCGGTCGCTCGGCCGTCCGCACCGCGGAGATCCTGCTCGCGGCGGGAGCGGATCCCGATGCGGGCTTCCTCTGGAACGGCGAGATCCCGCCGTTCACCGCCCTCACCGGCGTGCTCGGCGGCGGTGAGCAGGACCAGCCGCCCCACCCCGACGCCCTGACCCTCGCGAGGATGCTGCTCGCGGCGGGGGCGGACCCCAACGACGGCCAGGCCCTGTACAACCGCATGTTCCGCGAGGACGACTCCCATCTCGTGCTCCTGTTCGAGCACGGGCTCGGAGAGCCGAAGGATTCGGTCTGGAGGCGACGCCTGGGCGACGGCTCCTTCGCGGACGCGGCCCTGCCCACGCCCCAGCAGATGCTCACCGAGCAGCTCCGCTGGGCCTCCGGCCACGGGATGCTCGCTCGCGCGCGGCTGCTGCTCGAGCACGGGGTGGACCCCGACGGTCGCGGTCACCACCCCGGCTACGGCGACCGGACCTCCTACCGCATCGCCGTGACCTCAGGGTTCCCCGAGGTCGCCGCGCTGCTCGCCCACGCCGGTGCGGACACGGGCGCCACGGACACCGCCCGCACCGCCCACACCGCCGACACCGCCGACACCGCCCACAGCGCCCGCACCACCGATGCCCCGGACGGGAGGCGGGAATGAGATCCGCCTCACCCGATTCCGGTCCCCGGAAACCACTCCGGAACGGCGGAACTCAGAATCGTGTGTGGAGTTCGTGAGCTTCCACTCCGTCCTCTTCCGCGGGTCACGAGCGCTTTCTAGACTTTCTCAACGATGGTCGCCGAATCCCAGACTCCGTCCGACGCCCTGGTCGATCCCCGCCTCGCCAAGGGCCTCCTCGGCGACCCGAGCCGCAGCATGTTCGACCGTCTGACCTCGGTCCCCGTCCTCGCCGCCGCGCTGACGGGCCTCATGCTGCTGGCCGCCAGGCCCCTCAACGACCTGGACCTCTTCCTCGCCAAGCGCTGGCTCTACCGCGTCGAGCCGTCGTTGCTGCCCTTCGCGCAGAACGTGCTGGACCGCATCGCCGGACAGGCCGTCTGCCTTCCCGTCCTCGCCGTGGTCGCGATCGTGATCGCACGGCGCCGGCGCTCCTGGCGCCCCATCGTGATCGGTCTCCTCGCCGAGGCGGGATTCCTCCTCGGCGTCGGATCGCTGAAGGTGCTGACCGCTCGCGGCGTCACCTACGAGCGCGACCCGCGATTCTTCGAAGCCGGGTTCTTCGAGATGGGCTCGAAGGGGATCAGCTTCCCCTCCGGCCATGCTGCCGAGGCGGTGCTGATCTACGGCGCGGCCGTCTATCTCATCGCGAACTACACCGGGGCGTCGGACCGTCTCGTGCGCATCCTGCGCTGGGTCGTCGTGGCGATCACGATCAACTCGGTCGCGGTCTCGTTCCTCATCGGCTGGCACTGGGCCACCGACCTCGTCGGCGGAGTCCTCGCCGGAGGCCTGGTCCTCCGCCTCATCGTGGAATGGGACCGGCGCTCGCGTCGACGCGCCGAGGAGGGCGAGCCCCGCACGACCATCTCGGCTGCCTGACACCGCGCTCCGGCACGGCCCACGTCGTGGTCGGTGGGGGCGGGCTCGTGGAGCGGCCGCCGACCCGGACGGCGACCACACGCGCTCAGGGCGCGCAGTCGATGCAGGTGGTCGCCTCCGGCCTGACCTCGAGTCGTGCCGGGGCGATGGGGCGGCCGCACACGCGGCACCGCTCCTCCTGACCCCGCTCGGTGCGGGAGAGGGCCTCGTCGATCGAGGCGAGCTGGTCGCGCTTGGCCTGCTTCAGCCCCTCGAGACGGTCCCACTGCGAGGACAGCGGCACACCATCGGGGTCGTGCTCGTCGTCGTCGCTGAGCCCTTCGCGGGTGCTGCGCAGGGCGGTGAGCTCGTGCTCGATCTCCGTGAGCTGCGCGAGCACCTCGGACCGCCGTGCCTCGAGGCGGGCGCTGCGGGGACCCGCGGCGGGATTCTCCTGGTCGTCCATCCCGCCAGTCTGTCGGACCGCCGGCCTGCGGCACCGCCTGCCTGGGGGAGTGCCGCGCTGCCGGGCGCTCCTCGTGCTGCGGGAACGGGCCGGGCGATCAGGTCGCTGACGGGGACCAGCCCAGCATCGGCCCCAGACGGGCGGCGATGTCGGTGAGGATCTGGGCGTAGTCCTCGTGCTCGAAGCTGAACGGGAGCGCGAAGGCGACCTCGTCCACCTCGCGGAAGCCCGCGTGCGCGTGCAGCTGCTCGGCGATCTCCTCGCTGGTGCCGACGAGGTCGGGGGCGAACAGCATGCCGCGGGGACCCTGCGGGCTGCGGGTGCGGGGCAGGCGCTCCTGGGCGTAGTCGCGGTACCTCCGCTCCTGGGCGGCGGTGGCCGAGTCCGTGGGGATGACCACCAGGCCCTGCGAGACCCGGGACGGGGCCTCGGGAGCATGCTCGGCGGCCGCGGACCGGAACGCGCGGATCTGTGCGGCCTGCACCGCGGCGAAGTCGGGCTCCTCCTCGGGGTCCGGGAAGATCACGCTGCTGGAGAGCAGGTTCATGCCGTTCCGCCCCGCCCAGACGGCCGAGTCCATGCTTCCGGCCCCGTACCAGAGCCGGTCCCGCAGACCGGGGGAGTGCGGCTCCACGCGGCGGGAGAACTCCTCGACCACACCCTGCTTGCCGGAGAACTCGCGGACCGGGTCACCGGCGACGAAGCGCAGCAGGTGGGAGACCCGCTCCTTGGAGAAGTCCTCCGCCTCCGCGGTGTGGGGATGGAGCGCGTCCCTGACGGTCTCGTACTGCATCGGGGTGCCGACGCTGACGCCCGGGTTGACGCGCCCGCCGGAGAGCAGGTCCACGGTCGCGAGGTCCTCGGCCAGGCGCAGCGGGTTCTCCCAGCCCAGCGGCGTGACCGCGGTGCCCAGCTCGATGCGGCGCGTGCGCTGCGAGGCCGCGGCCATGACCGCCACCGGGGAGGAGATCCCGAACTGCAGGTGCCGGTGCCTCAGCCAGGCGCTGTCGAAGCCGAGGTCCTCGCCGAGCTCGATGATCCGCAGGGTCGACTCGTGGCCGTCGGCCGGGTGCTCCGGGTCGAACAGCCCGATGGTGAGGAAGCCCAGACGGCGCAGGGGCCGGGGGACGACAGGTTGGGGAGCACCCGGCGTGGGCGCCTCGGGCGGGGGGACGTCCGGCATGGGGGCACCTTCTTCGCGGGCAGGGGGCGGGAGATCGCCTGAGGCGCATCGTAGGGGACCGGTCGGTGGTGCTGCGGGGCCGTCTCCTCGGCAGGCAGGGACGGCGCCGGACCGGCACCCGCGCGGGGCCGTCCAGGCATCACGGAACCGGGCCCCGCACCGTCACGGGCCCGATGCAGGATCAGCGCGGCTCGGGGGAGCTGCTCCCGGGCGCCCCCGGCGCCTGGTCCTCCTCGCGCAGGCGCGGCTCGACCCGCGCCGCGGGGTGGTACCCGGACTTGTCCGCGTAGAACGCCCGGATCCGGTCCATGTCGGCGCGGATGTCGTCGCCGAGCGTGATCCGCGGCCCCAGCCCGGTGGTCATGGTGGTGCGATCCACGAAGCCGAGCGTCACCGGCAGGCCCGTCTCCCGGGCGATGCGGGCGAAGCCCGACTTCCAGTGCGTGTGCGCGCCCCGGGTGCCGTCCGGGGTGACCACGAGCCCGAACACGTCCCCCGCCCGCACCTGCTCCACGACCTCGGCGACCACGGCGCTCGGATCCCGGCGATCCACCGGGATCCCGCCCAGGGTGCGCATGATCGGGCCGCGCCAGGAGGTGAACAGGGTGTGCTTGCCCAGCCAGCGCAGCCGCACCCCCAGCCGCCAGGCGATCGCCAGCATCAGCGCGAAGTCCCAGTTCGAGGTGTGCGGGGCGCCGATGATCACCGTGGGGCGGTCCGGGGTGTGCGTGGAGACCAGCTTCCACGGGCTGACGGCCCAGAAGGCGCGGGCGAGGAGGCGACGGAGCATCTGCTCAACCTAGGCCAGTCGCGCGTCCTCGGAGGCGCGGACGCGCTGGGGCGTGCCGGGCGAATGCGACCTCGCCGCGCCGCGGGGCGGTGCAGCCGTGCACCGCTCCGGGCAGCTGCGGTGCGGGCCCGTCAGTCCGCGCCGGGCCGACGGCGGGTGTGCTTGAGCTCCGCCCGTCGGCGCTTCGCCTCCAGTCGCCGACGCTTCGACCCCTTGGTGGGCCGGGTCGCTCGACGCACCACGGGCGGTGCGACCGCCTCGCGCAGCAGGGCGGCCAGTCGTTCGCGCGCCGCCCGACGGTTCTGGCGCTGGGAGCGTTGCTCGGCGGCGGCCACGGTGAGCACGCCGCCCGCGAGCTTCGTCGAGAGCCGGGAGAGGACCCGGGCCCGCTGGACCTCGTCGAGCGCGCCGGTCGTGGTCAGGTCGAGGCTCAGCTGCACGCGGGAGTCGGAGGTGTTGACTCCTTGCCCGCCCGGCCCCGAGGCATGGGAGAACTGCTCGACCAGCTCCGCGGCGGGGACCCGCAGACCGCGGGGCGCACCGGGCCCCGGGGTCACCAGCAGATCGTCCATGCCTCCAGTGTCCCGTACGACCGCGTCCTCCCGCAGGGCTGGCCGTCGGCCCCCGGAGGGCGCACGATGGTGGCATGGCTGATCCGAAGAAGACCCTGTCCTCCGCCGAGATCGAGGAGGCCGCGCTCGACGACTGGCGCCGCGAGGGGGAGACCCTCACCGCCCGCTTCTCCACCGGCGACTTCGCGACGGGGCTCGCGCTGGTCGACCGTATCGGCGCCTCCGCCGAGGAGGCGGACCACCACCCGGACCTCACCCTGACCTATCCCGAGGTCACCGTGACCCTCTCGAGCCACGACGTCGGCGGGATCACCAGCAGGGATCTCGACCTCGCCCGCATCGCCAGCGAGCACGCCGCGGCCCTCGGCGTCAGCGCCTCGAGCGACTGAACCGGGGTGGGGGTGTCCGGGACGGCGGCGCCGCGGTCCTCGGGCACCGACCGAGCGCGCCGGCCCGTGCGGTGTCGACTCGCTCGGCCGGAGCGGGCTCAGGACTCGTGCCGGAAGCCGATCTTGATCGTCACCTGCCAGTCGGCGACGTAGCCGTCCACGATGTGCCCGCGGGTGGACTGCACCTCGAACCAGTCGAGGTTCCGCAGGGTTCGGGATGCCTCGGCGAGAGCGTTCTTCACGGCGTCGTCGGTGCTCTCCGGTGAGGTGCCGACGATCTCGGTGACGTTGTAGACGTGGCCTGCCATGGTGACCTCCTGGTCGTCGACCGCGGGGCCGGACCCCGCGGGATCGGTGCGATCACGCTACGCCTCGGGGGGTGCAGGGGCCAGAGCGGATCGGGGCCAGGTGAGGGCGTCGTCGCACGGCACAGGCCCCCGGACTCCGCAGACCCCGGAATCCGCAAACGGTGTTCTCCGGGCCTCATCACCGCTAGGGTGCCCTGATCAGGGCTGTGCACTGGCTCACAGTGCACGGCGATCTCCAGGACCCGACCCCACGACGACGTGCGGAGGACCTCATGACACCGGATTCCCTCACCCTCTCCGCGGCGAGCCTCGGCACCGTCGCGGTGATCGTGGTGATCGCTCTGATCGCGATCGCCATGGCCCTCAGGTTCCGCACCGAGGTGCTGCGCGCACACACCGGGACCGAGGCGATGAACGAGGTCGCCGGTGCCGTCCAGGAGGGCGCTGCGGCGTATCTCCGTCGCCAGCTGCGCACTCTCGCCGTCTTCGCCGCGATCGCCTTCGTGCTCCTGCTGCTCCTGCCCGCGCACGGCGTCGAGGGCGCCGAGGGGCTGTTCCTGCGCGGCGCCCGGTCGGTCGCCTTCCTGGTCGGTGCCGCCTTCTCCGGCCTCATCGGCTACCTGGGCATGTGGCTCGCGGTGCGGGCGAACGTGCGCGTGGCCGCGGCGGCCCATGAGACCGGACGGGACCCGGCGATGCTCATCGCCGTGCGCACCGGAGCCTGCGTCGGCATGGCCACCATCGGCTTCGGCCTGCTGGGCGCGGGGATCGTGGTGCTGGTCTTCCGCGGCAACGCCGCGCTGGTGCTCGAGGGCTTCGGCTTCGGCGCCGCGATGGTCGCGATGTTCATGCGCGTCGGCGGCGGCATCTTCACCAAGGCGGCCGACGTCGGCGCCGACCTCGTGGGCAAGGTCGAGCAGAACATCCCCGAGGACGATCCCCGCAACGCCGCGACCATCGCGGACAACGTCGGCGACAACGTCGGCGACTGCGCGGGCATGGCCGCTGACCTCTTCGAGTCCTACGCCGTCACGCTCGTCGCCGCCCTGATCCTGGGCCGCGCCGCCTTCGGCGAGGCGGGCATGGTGTTCCCGCTGATCGTTCCCGCGATCGGCGTGCTCACCGCGCTGATCGGCATCTACCTCACCACTCCGCGGACCGGGCAGAGCGCGCTGACCACCATCCGCCGCTCCTTCCTGCTCTCCGCGGTCATCTCCGCGGTGCTGTGCACGGTCGCGGCCTTCCTCCACCTGCCGGGCAGCTTCGCGGAGCTCGGCATCCAGGACGTCACCGCCGCGATCGACGACCCCCGCCTGGTGGCCTCGGGCTCGGTCGCGATCGGCATCGCGCTCGGCGTGCTGATCCTGTACCTCACCGGCTACTACACGAGCACCGAGGACCGCCCCGTGCGCCAGGTCGCCGCGACCTCGCGCACCGGCGCCGCCACCGTGGTGCTCTCCGGCTTCTCGCTGGGCCTGGAATCCGCCGTGTTCACCGCCCTGGTGATCGCCGGCGCCGTGTTCGGCGCCTTCCTCCTGGGCGGGGCCGGGGTCGCCGGGCTGTTCGCGATCGCGCTGGCCGGCTGCGGTCTGCTGACCACTGTGGGCGTGATCGTCGCGATGGACACCTTCGGGCCGGTCACCGACAACGCCCAGGGCATCGCCGAGATGTCCGGGGACGTCGACGGCGAGGGCGCCCAGGTCCTCACGGAGCTCGATGCCGTCGGCAACACCACCAAGGCGATCACCAAGGGCATCGCGATCGCCACCGCGGTGCTCGCCGCGACCGCCCTGTTCGGCTCCTACACCGACTCCATCCGCGGCGTGCTCGGCGATCGGTACGAGGACTTCCTCGCCCAGTCCGTGGTCTTCTCCCCGCAGACCCTGGTGGGCGTGATCATCGGCGCGGCCGTGGTGTTCCTGTTCTCCGGCCTCGCCATCAGCGCCGTGGGCCGCGCCGCCGGCGCCGTGGTCTACGAGGTGCGCCGCCAGTTCCGCGAGATCGACGGGATCATGGAGGGCACCGCCAAGCCCGAGTACGGCAGGGTCGTGGACATCGTCACCCGCGATTCCCTGCGCGAGCTCGCGACCCCTGGCCTGCTCGCCGTCGCCGCCCCGATCGCGGTGGGCTTCGGCCTCGGCGCCCCGGCGCTCGCCGGCTACCTGGCCGGTGCCATCGCCTGCGGTGTGCTCATGGCGATCCTGCTCGCCAACTCCGGCGGTGCCTGGGACAACGCCAAGAAGATCGTCGAGGACGGCCACCACGGCGGCAAGGGCTCGCCCGCCCACGAGGCGACCATCATCGGCGACACCGTCGGCGACCCGTTCAAGGACACGGCCGGCCCCTCCATCAATCCGCTGATCAAGGTGATGAACCTGGTCGCCGTGCTGATCGCCCCCGCGGTGGTGGGGATGAGCGCGCTGAGCGGCGAGGCGAACCCGATGCGGTTCCTGATCGCCGCGGTCGCGGTGGCGGCGATCGCCGTGGCCGTCACGATCTCCATCCGTCGCGGCGTGGTGCTGGACACCGAGGACGTCGATGCCGACGTCGGCGCCGACGACTCCGACCCGACCGACACCGACCGCACCGACACCGACCCCTCCGACACCGACCCGACCGGCTCCACCGACGACGTGGCGCCGGGGACGGTGACGACCGGACGCCGCGCGGCGTCCGAGGGTGCCGAGCCCTCGGCACGGGACCGGGCCCGTCGCTCGGACTGACGCGTCGCCCTGACGACAGAGGGGCGCGTCAGAGGCGTCCGCCCGCCGCCTGCCCGTCTGCGACCTGCCCGCTCGTCGGCGACGGGGGCGGATCCGAGACCGGGCGGGCCAGCAGATCGAGCGCCAGCGCCACCGCGGCCTCCGGGGTGTCCGCCGCGCGGAGCACCGGTGCCGGAGACGCGGACGAGCCCACGAGCCATGCGGGAGAGCCCTCCTCGCCCCTGCGCGCCACGACCACGACGCCGTCGGGACGGCGTATGCGCAGCAGCGGGCGCTCCGGGTCGAGCTGCGACGACGCGGCGATCTCGGGGCGCGCGGCGACGAGATCTCGCCGGATGCGGTCGCACTCGAGCCAGTCGCCGAAGGCGACGGCGAGGCCAGGGGTGAAGCGCATGAGGGGTCCTTCCACAGAGCCGGGCTCCGCCGCCGACGGGGAGGGTCGGCGCGCGAGGAGGTGCCGCGACTCCGACGGAGGAGGGCACGAGCAGATGATGCGACACGTGTACGACACTCGAGCCGCCCTGCGTACGAGGTCCTGCGACCGCAGACCGCCGACCGCCGCCCGCTGCCCGCCGACCGACGACCGCCGACCGGCCTCCGGTGCGAGGCGTCGCGGCGCCGGCGCGCGAGGTGGAAGGATGGTCCGATGACCGCCACCCTCGTCACCCACGGCCTTGCCGGAGGGTACGGCCACCGCACCCTGTTCGACGGTCTCGACCTCACCGTCGCCCCGGGTGACGTGATCGGCGTGGTCGGCGCGAACGGCGCCGGGAAGTCCACCCTGCTGCGCCTGCTCGCCGGGGTCGAGGCCCCGCAGGAAGGTGCCCTCACGCTCTCCCCGTCGGACGCCTTCGTCGGCTGGCTGCCCCAGGAGCACGAGCGCGTCCCGGGCGAGACCGTCGCCGCATACGTCGCCCGCCGCACCGGCTGCGCCCGGGCGACCGCCGCGATGGACGCCGCCGCCACCGCGCTCGAGCACGAGGCGCCACGCGGCGGGCCGGATCCGGCCGACGTCTACGCCGCCGCACTGGACCGCTGGCTCGCCAGCGGCGCCGCCGACCTCGAGGAGCGGCTGCCCGTCGTGCTCGCCGACCTCGGTCTCCCCTGCGGACCCCGCGAGGTCCAGCAGATCACGATGACCTCGCTCTCCGGCGGTCAGGCCGCCCGGGTGGGACTCGCCGCGCTGCTGCTGTCCCGCTTCGACCTGGTGCTGCTGGACGAGCCCACCAACGACCTCGACCTCGACGGCCTCGCCCGGCTGGAGACCTTCGTGCAGGGCCTGCGCGGGGGAGCGGTGCTGGTCAGCCACGACCGCGAGTTCCTCGCGCGCTGCGTCACCGAGGTGCTCGAGCTCGACCTCGCCCAGCACTCCCATCGGCTCTTCGGGGGCGGCTACGAGGCCTACCTCGAGGAGCGCGCGACGGTGCGCCGCCACGCCCGAGAGCACTACGAGCAGTTCGCGCAGAAGAAGGAGGACCTCGTCTCCCGCGCCCGCACCCAGCGCGAATGGTCCAGTCAGGGCGTGCGCAATGCGATGCGGACGTCACCGGACAACGACAAGGTGCGTCGCCGCGCCCAGAGCGAGTCCAGCGAGAAGCAGGCCCGGAAGGTGCGGCAGATGGAGAGCCGGATCGCGCAGCTCGAGGAGGTCGAGGAGCCGCGCAAGGAGTGGCAGCTGCAGTTCACCATCGGGGCCGCACCGCGCTCGAGCTCCGTGGTCGCGACCCTCTCCGGCGCGATCGTGTCGCAGGGCGACTTCACCCTCGGGCCGGTCTCGCTCGAGGTCGGCGCGGGAGAGCGCATCGGGATCACGGGCCCCAACGGCGCCGGCAAGTCCACCCTGCTGCGCCTCCTGCTCGGTGAGACGCCGGCCGACGAGGGCTCCGCCTCGCTGGGTGCGAGCGTGCGGATCGGCGAGATCGACCAGGCCCGCTCGCTGTTCACGGGTGCAGCGCCGCTCGCCGACGCCGTCCAGGCGCAGCTGCCGGGGACGATCCCGGCGGACGTGCGCACCCTGCTGGCCAAGTTCGGGCTGCGCGCGGACCATGTCGGCCGCAGCGCCGCCGAGCTGTCCCCGGGGGAGCGCACCCGCGCCGCGCTCGCCCTGCTGCAGGGCCGCGGCGTGAACCTGCTGGTGCTCGACGAGCCCACCAACCACCTCGACCTGCCCGCGATCGAGCAGCTCGAGCAGGCGCTCGAGAGCTACCGGGGCACCCTGCTGCTGGTCACCCACGACCGCCGCATGCTGGAGACGGTGCGCACCGATCGCCGCTGGCAGGTGGAGGGCGGACAGGTCTCCGAGCGCTGACCCGGGCAGTCATCGGCGCGGACGGTCCCCGGGGCGGGGCACCTTGGTGCGCAGCGCCCAGAACAGCATCCGCCCCATCGCCGTGGGCCCGTACCGGACCCCCTCCCGGAAGGGCCCGTCGGACCGCAGCGCGGCGTCGGATCCGCCGTCGACGAACACGATCTGCCCGGCCATGAAGGAGTTCTCCTCGCTGACCATCCAGGCGATCGCGTCCGCGACCGCCTGCTCGGGACCTGGGAAGCCGAGGGGCTGGGGGAGCGCGGAGGCGAGCAGGCGCTCCCGGGCGCGGTCGGGGGGCGGCGAGGGCCGCCCCGCGCCCTCCGCCTCCGCCGAGACCACCCCGGGCGCGATGACGTTCAGGACCACGCCCGTGCCCGCCCAGTCGTCCGTCGTCGCCGACTGGCGCACCCACCGGTTCAAGGCCGTGTGCGTGGACCGGTGCACCCGGTCGCCGCGTCCGGCGGAGATCGCGTGCTCGGCCGCGAGATGCGCAGCCTCCTCGTCACCGCGCAGGCAGGCGGCGATGACGTCCTCCTCGCCAGGCGCCAGGGAGGAGGACGAGGAGAGGATCGCGACCCGGGGCGAGGTGCGACGGCGCAGCAGGGGGCGCAGCCCGGCCAGGGCCGCGAGGGTGCCGAAGTAGTTCACGTGGACCGCGTCGGTGCCCGGGAAGAGGACGTCATCGGCGAGGACCAGGCCGTCGACGCCGCCGGGTGCGAGCTTCTCGACCTCGGCGACCAGCAGATCCCGGCCGAGGTCGCCCACCAGGTCCACCTGCACCTCGCAGTCAGGGCGCCGCCCGCAGCGGATCACCCGCGCGCCGCGGTCGGCGAGGGTGCGTGCCGCGAGCGCGCCATGGCCGTCGTCGGCTCCGGTGACGACGTAGGTCCGGCCTTCGTGTCGGGGCATCATCGGCTCCCTGGGTCTCCCGGTCACCGGCGGGACCGCACGGCGCCTCGCGATCGAGGGTATGACCTCCGAGAGTACGCGGGATGGGCCCCGAGGTCACGGGAGGAACGTCCTTCCCGGGGCCGGGAGCTCTCCGTACTGTGTCCGCATGATCGAGAACTCGAAGCTCACCGTCGTCGGGGCGGGCGCCGTCGGCTCCTCCGTCGCCTACGCCTCCCTCATCCGCGGCTCCGCCCGCCACGTCGCCCTCTACGACATCGACGCGGCCAGGACCGAGGCCGAGGTGCTGGACCTCGCCCACGGCACCCTGTTCACCCCCGCGAGCGACATCAGCGGCGGCTCCGACCTCTCAGTGGCCGAGGGCTCCCACGTCGTGGTCATCACCGCCGGAGCCAAGCAGAAGCCGGGCCAGACCCGGATCGAGCTGGCCGCCACCAACGCGGGGATCGTCGGCTCGCTCATGCGGCAGCTGCTCGAGGTCGCGCCCGAGGCGATCTTCGTGATCGTCACCAACCCCTGCGACGTGCTCACGATGCTCGCCCACGAGGCCTCCGGCCTGCCCGCCGAGCGCGTGTTCGCCTCCGGGACGCTGCTGGACTCCTCCCGCCTGCGCTGGGAGATCGCCCGTCGTACGGGCGTGGCGCCCACGAGCGTGCACGCCCAGATCGTCGGCGAGCACGGGGACACCGAGTTCCCGCTGTGGTCCGCCGCCCGCCTCAACGCGGTGCCGATCCTGGACTGGAGGGGCGAGGACGGTGAGCCCCGCTTCACCCTGGACGAGCTCGATCGCATCGCGGTGGACGTGCGCGATGCCGCCTACACGGTCATCCGGGGCAAGGGCGCGACGAACCACGCGATCGGGCTGTCCAGCGCCCGCATCGTCGAGGCGATCCTCGGCGACGAGAACGCGGTCCTGAACGTGGCCACCGTCCTCTCCGACTTCCACGGCATCGACGGCGTGGCCCTGTCCGTGCCGTGCCTCGTCGACGCCGGCGGCGCCCGCCCGATCCACGAGACGCCCTTCGCGGAGCACGAGCTCGCCCGGCTGCGCGCCTCGGCCGACGCGCTCGAGGAGGTCGCCGCCGGCCTGCGCGGCTGACCTGCGCGGCTGACCTGCACGGCTGACCCGCGCGGCCGGCGTGCGCCGCCGATCCGCGCGACCGTCGGCGCGGGGCCCGGACAGTCCGTTACCGCACTGTTGCCCTCCAGGTGCCCATAACGCGGGGAGGAACCTGCACAGGTGTGCTGTGATGGGAGGCACCCATCACTCGGACCGGTCCCTCGGTGCGGTCGGTCCGTTCCGGAGCACACGACCGCGCTCGATCGCGCTGCTGAGGAGCAACCATGACCATCCGACGACGGACTTTCGCGACACTGGGCCCGCTGACGGCCCTCGGACTGCTCGCCGCCTGCGGCAGCGAGAACGGCGGCGGCGACGGCGGCGGGGACGAGGGCGACTTCGTCACCGATCTGACCCTCGGCACCGGCGGCACCGGCGGCGTGTACTACCCGCTGGGCGGCGAGTACGCGGCCATCTACGAGGCCAACATCGACGACGTCTCCGTCAGCTACACCGATTCCGGCGCCTCGGTGGAGAACATCGGCAAGATCTTCCAGGAGGAGTGGCAGCTCGGCATTGTCCAGTCCGACACCGCGAACTCCGCGGTGGCCGGCTCCGGCGAGTTCGAGGGCGCCCAGGTCGACAACCTCGGCTGGATCGCCGGGCTCTACCCCGAGGCCGCCCACATCGTCACCCTGGCCGGGAACGGCATCGAGAACCCGGCCGACCTCGCGGGCAAGCGGATCGCCGTGGGCGACGTCGGCTCGGGCACCCGTGCGGTCTCCGACGCCATCCTCGCCGCCTACGACATCGGCGAGGGCGACTACGAGCCCTTCGAGCAGGACTTCGCCAGCTCGCTCGACCTCCTCCGGGACAACAACATCGACGCCTCGGTGTTCGTGGTCGGCACCCCCACCGGTGCCCTGGGAGACCTCGCCGCGACCAACGACGTCGCCCTGGTCTCGGTCGATGAGGACAAGGCCGAGCAGGTGGCCGCGGAGAGCCTCTTCGACGTGTACACGATCGAGCCCGATGCCTACGACTTCCTCGAGGAGCCGGTGGTGACGCTCTCGGTCGCGGCGGCGCTGGTCGCCTCGACCACCCAGGTCAGCCCGGACCTCGCCTACGAGATCACCAAGGCGACGTTCGAGCACGCCGACGAGATCACCCTGGCGCAGAGCGACCTGATCGGCCACGACTTCGCGCTCTCGGGCCAGGGGGACGTCCCGCTGCACCCGGGCGCCGAGAGGTACTACGAGGAAGAGGGACTCCTCTGAGATGAGCACGGAGGACCACGAGGACTCTCCAGCGGTCCCGGCGCTCGAGGTCGACGAGCAGACGCAGCAGGAGGCCGAGGCGCAGGCCGAGGAGGTGCTGCGCGAGCACGACACCGCCAGCCGGTACCGCACGAAGCTCGGGCTGTGGGCGTGGGTGGTGGGCGGCCTGTCGGTCGCCCTCACCCTGTTCCACCTGTACACCGGCATCTTCGGATCGCGTCCGTCCCTGATCCAGGGCGCGATCCACCTCGGTGCGGCGGCGTCGCTCATCTTCCTGCTCTATCCCGCGGGGAAGAGGGTCGAGCGCCGCGGCGGGAAGATCGGCATCCCCTGGTGGGATGCAGTCCTCGCGGTGGTCGCGCTCGCGGTCAACCTCTACATCGTGGTCCGGTACTCGCACCTGACCAGCAATCTGGTGCAGATCATGGGCTTCGACACGATCGACTACGTCGTGGCGACGCTCGGCATCGTCCTCACCCTCGAGGCGACCCGTCGCTGCGTGGGTCTGCCGATCGTGGTGATCGCCTCGCTCGCGATCGGCTACTCCACGCTGATCGTCGGCCAGTCCTGGCAGAGCTACGCGGTGGGCACCTACTTCACCTCCAGGGGCGGGATCTTCGGCACCCCGATCCAGGTCTCCTCCACCTTCATCTTCCTGTTCCTGCTGTTCGCGGTCGTGCTGATCCGCACCAACATCGGCACTCTCTTCAACGACCTCGCCTTCCGGCTCACCGGCCGCTTCACCGGGGGTCCCGCGAAGGCTGCGGTCGCGGCCTCGGGCCTGCAGGGCATGATCTCCGGCTCCTCGGTGGCCAACACCGTGGCCTCGGGCTCCTTCACGATCCCGCTGATGAAGCGGGCCGGTTTCCGACCCCATTTCGCGGGCGCCACCGAGGCCACCGCCTCCACCGGCGGTCAGATCATGCCCCCGATCATGGGCGCCGCGGCGTTCATCATGGCCGAGTACACCGGAATCCCCTACAACGAGATCATCATCATCGCGGTCATCCCGGCGGTCCTCTACTTCCTGGGGGTGTTCCTCTCGGTCCACTTCGAGGCGAAGCGCATGCGGATCTCCGGCATGCCCTCCTCGCAGCTGCCCGGATGGAAGAGCATCCTGCTGCGGCTGGACCTGCTGCTCCCGCTGATCATCATCGTCTCGATGATGCTCTCCGGCTTCTCGCCCGCCCGCGCCGCACTGTGGGGCGTGGCGGTCGCCTTCGCCCTCAGCTTCCTGCGCCGCTCGACCCGGCTCTCGCCGCTCGGCATCATCCAGACCCTCGAGGCCGGTGCCCGCACCGCCCTGCCCGTGATCGCGGCCTGCGCGACCGCGGGCATCGTGGCGGGCACGGTCACCGGCACCGGGCTGGGGGGTCGGCTCGGCAACGCCGTCATCAACATCGCCCAGGGCAACTTCCTGCTGGTGCTGCTGATGACGATGATCGTCTGCCTGATCCTGGGCATGGGCCTGCCGACCACCGCGAACTACGTGGTCACCGCGACCGTCGCGGCGCCGATCCTGATCAACAACTTCGACGTGCCGGTCATCGCGGCCCACATGTTCGTGTTCTTCTTCGGCATCCTCGCGGACGTCACCCCGCCGGTCTGCCTGGCCGCCTACGCCGGGTCCGGCATCGCCGGCTCCAACCCGATGAAGACCGGTGTGACCGCGCTGCGGCTGGCGATCGCCGGCTTCCTCATCCCCTTCGTGTTCGTCCTCGAGCCGTCGCTGCTGCTCGAGGGCCCCGTGAGCGATCTGATCCCGGCCCTGGTCACCGTGGTCCTGGGGATGGTCGCCATCGCCAGCGGCCTGGCCGGGTACCTCTTCGGGGACGCGACCAGACTCGAACGCGCCGTGCTGATCGTCGGTGGTGTGCTGATGGTCTACCCCTCGGTCATCGTGTCGATCATCGGCATGGCGCTCGCACTGCTCATCGTCGCGCTGCAGCTCGCTCGTCGCGGCCGTGACCGGAGCGAGAGGGGCACCCCTGCCACTGCCTGAGACCTGCCTCCGCCTGAGACCTGCCTCCGCCTGAGACCTGCATCTGCCGGAGAACGGCTGCTGCCTGACCGACCCCTCCGCCCCAGACCGGCGCCGTTCGAGACGCGCCCTCCTGCCCCACCCGAACGGAGCCACGACATGACGGACGAGCACGAGCCCGACCCCAAGCCCAAGCCCTGGGAGGCACGGGGCGAGCGACGCGGGTCCCGGGGACGCCCGGCAGGGAACCCGCTGGCGAGCATCGACTACTCGCGGCCGAAGTACCCCCATGACATCCACCCGGCCCTCGTCCCGGGGATCGGCATCGACGAGCAGCGCCGTCGCTACGGCGTCGACATGTTCGTGTTCGGCGTCGCCGGCATCCTCGCCGTGGCCTTCGTGATCTGGGGAGTCCTCAACCCGGCGAGCGTCGGGGAGGTCGCCAACGCCGCCTACGGGTGGGTCATGACCCACCTCGGCTGGCTCTTCAACGCTGTGGCCACGGTGGTGCTGGTCACCCTGCTGATCCTGGCCTTCTCCCGGTACGGGCGGATCCCGCTGGGCAAGGACGGGGAGACCCCGGAGTTCTCCACCTTCTCGTGGGTGGCGATGCTGTTCGCCGCCGGGCTCGGCATCGGTGTGATGTTCTGGGGCCCCTCGGAGCCGCTGACGTACTTCCTGTCCCCGCCGCCGCTGACCAACGAGGCCGAGTCCGTCGAGGCGCTGCACGGGGCGCTCGCGCAGACCTACTACCACTGGGGATTCCACGCCTGGGCGATGTACGCGCTGGTGGGCGGAGCCGTGGCCTACGCCGCCTATCGGCGCGGGCGCACCCTGCTGATGTCCTCGATCTTCGAGCGCCTCTTCGGCAAGAAGCACTCCGAGGGCTGGGCGGGCCAGCTGGTGGACGTCTTCGCGATCATCGCGACCCTGTTCGGCACCGCCGCCGCGCTCGGCATCGCGGTGCTGCAGATCGGCGAGGGCTTCGTGATCGTCTCCGGCGCCTCGCAGCTGACCAACACCATGATGATCGTGATCATCGCCGTGCTCTCGATCGGCTTCGTGCTCTCCGCGGTCTCCGGCGTCTCCCGCGGCATCCGCTACCTCTCGAACATGAACATCGTGCTCACGATCGGCTTCGCCGGAGCACTGTTCATCCTGGGGCCCACGCTCTTCCTGCTGAACCTGCTCCCCTCGGCCGTCATGGAATACCTCGGCTCGCTGCTCGAGCTGATGGCGCGCTCGTCCTCCTGGGGCGCGGACACCCTCGACTTCCAGTCCGCCTGGACCGTCTACTACTGGGCCTGGTGGATCTCCTGGTCGCCCTTCGTGGGAGTCTTCATCGCGCGCATCTCCCGCGGCCGCACCATCCGCCAGTTCGTGCTCGGGGTCATCCTCATCCCCTCCTCCCTGCTGTTCCTGGCCTACGGCATCATGGGCGGCACCGCGATCTCGATGTACCGCGACGGCTCCCTGGGCCAGATGGACTCCGTGAACCCGGCCCAGGTGCTGTTCACGATGGTGGAGAACCTGCCGTTCGCGGAGTTCCTCCCGATCCTGATCATGGTCATCCTGGCGATCTTCTTCATCACCGCCGCGGACTCCGCCTCCGTCGTGATGGGCATCCTCACCACCCAGGGCAGCCAGAGCCCGCCCAAGCCGGTCGTCGTCTTCTGGGGTCTGGTGATGGGCGGCATCGCGGTGGTGATGCTGCTGCTGGGCGGCGAGACCGCGCTACAGGGACTGCAGTCGCTGGTGATCATCACCGCGGTGCCCTTCGCCCTGGTGATGCTCCTGATCATCGTCGCCTGGCTCCGGGAGCTGCGCAGCGACCCCCTCACCCTGCGCCAGCAGTACGCGGAGGCGGCGATCGACAACGCCGTGGTGGACGGCGTGGACCGGTTCGACGACGACTTCAGCCTGCAGGTGGTCCGCACGGAACCGGGCGAGGGCGCGGGGGCCGCGGTCGACTCCACCGACGGGGAGTTCACCGAGTGGTACCAGCGCACCGACGAGAACGGTCGGCCGGTCGGCTACGACTTCGCGACCGGGCAGTGGGCCGACGGCTGGAATCCCGAGACGGGGGCGATCGAGGTCGTCCCCCTCACCGGGGGATCTCCTGCGGACGAGGACGGCGCCGTCGGGAGCCCTGAGGGTCCGGGAGAGCCTCCCGAGCACCCCGCCTCCCGCTGACGCCCGGCGCCCCACCACCTCCCGACACGAACGGAGCAGTGCACCTCCCATGAGACCGAACATCGTCGTCATCCAGGCCGACCAGATGGCGGCCCAGGCGCTCGGCGCCTACGGTGATGCGGCCGCCCGCACTCCGCACATCGACGCCCTCGCCGCCGAGGGCGCCGTCTTCGACAGGGCATACTGCACCACCCCGCTGTGCGCCCCGTCCCGCGCGTCGATGATGACGGGGCGGATGCCCTCCGACATCGACACCTACGACAACGGCGACGACTTCGCAGCCTCCCTGCCGACCTTCGCCCACCACCTGCGTGCCGCGGGATACCACACCGCGCTCGTCGGACGCATGCACTTCATCGGCCCGGATCAGCATCACGGCTTCGAGCAGCGTCTGACCACCGACGTGTACCCGGCCGACATGGACATGGTCCCCGACTGGCGGCGCGATCTCGGTGACCGCCTGCAGTGGTACCACGACGCCGACGCGGTCTTCTCGGCCGGCGTCTCCCAGGCGACGGTGCAGCAGGACTTCGACGACGAGGTGGCCTTCATGTCCCTGCGCCACCTCCACGACCGGGTGCGGGCGAACCAGGCCGCAGGGGAGGACATCCCCTTCCTCATGGTCACCAGCTTCATCCATCCTCATGATCCGTACGAGCCGCCGCAGGAGCACTGGGACCGCTTCGCGGACGTGGACATCCCCGCGCCCGCGCATCCGGAGGTCCCCGACCCCGCGCAGGATCCCCACAGTCACCGGCTGCGGGCCATGAGCGGCTTCGATCGTCGTGACCCCAGCGCGGAGGAGGTGCGCCGGGCCCGGCGCTCCTACTACGCCGCGGTGAGCTACATCGACGACCTGGTGGGACGGATCATGGAGCGCCTGGAGACCCTGGGACTCGCCGAGAACACCGTGGTCCTGGTCACCAGCGACCACGGCGACATGCTGGGCGAGAAGGGGCTGTGGTTCAAGATGTCGCCCTACGAGCAGTCCTCGCGCGTGCCGCTGATCCTCCGCGGTCCGGAAGACCTGATCCCGTGCGGGCGGTTCGCGAACCCGGTCTCCCTGCTGGACCTGCTGCCCACCCTGGTGGAGCTCTCGGGGGCGCCGACGCCCGCCGCGGGCGCTCCGGCCCCACCCACGACGGGGCGCTCCCTCCTGGAAACGGCCCGCCGCGAGCTGGACGGCCGGGACGGTCCCGAGGACCGCGACATCGTCATCGAGTACCTCGCCGAGGGCACGCAGAGGCCCCAGCTGACCCTGGTGCGCGGCCGGTACAAGCTCGTGCTCTGCCCCGGGGATCCCGATCAGCTGTTCGACCTGGAGACGGACCCGCAGGAGCTGCGCAGCGCCGCCGCGGACCCCGAGCAGGCACAGCGGGTCCGCGAGATGCGGGACGCGCTCGAGTCGCGCTACGACCTCGCGCAGCTCGAGCGGTCCGTGCTCCAGAGCCAGTCGCGGCGGCGGCTGGTCGCCGCGGCGCTCCAGAACGGGGTGCGCCGCCCCTGGGACCTCGTGACGGAGCCCGAGCAGCGCTACGTGCGCGGCGACTTCTGGGGCGCGGTGAAGTACGGCCAGATCCGCCTGGCGGGCACGGACCCGTCCACGGACTGAGCCGCCGACGCCTCAGGCCGGCAGGTCCTCCGTGACCAGCTCCTTGAAGCGGCTGCGGTGGAAGACCATCGCCTCCGCCTCGGGGATGCTGTCGATCGAGAGCACCTCGAGCAGCACCAGGTCATGGTCCCCGGCCCGCATCCGGTCGTGCAGGTGCACGGTCATCCGGGCCGGGGACTGCCGCAGGGTGAGGGCGCCGCGCTCGTCGACGGCGACGTCGACCCCGTCGAAGCGTCGTGCACGATCCGAGGCCGCGAGCTGGCGCGCGATCGGGGCCTGCGCGCGCCCCAGCACGCTCACCCCGAGATGCCCGTGCTCTTGCAGCACCGGCCAGGTGAGGGAGCTGTGCTGCACCGCGAGGGAGACCAGGGGCGGGTCCAGGGAGACGCCCACGGTGAACGTCGAGGCGACCAGGCCGTGTCGGACCCCGTCGATCTCGGCGGCGACCAGGACCACCCCCTGCGGGAAGTGGGAGTACGCCTCACGGAGCGCGATGTCGGTCAGCATGGCGTCGACTGTAGGCCTCCGACGGCCACTGGTGCAGGTCAGCTGCACGATCTGGGACCGCACCGTCATCTGCCGTCATCCGTGCTGGTCACGCGTGGGGCCACCTCGTGAGCGGGGCCACGTGGCGAGGGGGCGGCACGGGATGGAGGTCGACCGGTGACGCGTTCGCGATCCTCGCCTCCCGCTCAGCCCTCGGGGGCGGCCTCGCTCATCGCGCTGATCTGGAAGGTCGCGCCGTCGGGGTCGGCGATCGTGGCGATGGTCCCGAAAGGGGAGGGGGTCGGGCCGTCCAGCACCTTCCCGCCGAGCTCCACGACCCGGGCCAGCGCCGCATCGCTGGATTCGACGCCCAGATAGATGCGCCACCCGGTGGCGTCCTCGGGCATCACGCCGGTCGCGTCGCAGAGTCCCCAGCTCGCGGTCTCGCCCGGACCGTTGGTCGAGTAGCGGAAGTCCGGGTCGGACATCTCCTCGGTCATCGGCGCCAGCTGGGCGTCGAACACCTCGGTGTAGAACGCGGAGGCCTCGTCGAACCGGTGCGTCATCAGCTCGAACCAGACGGGCGAGCCGGGCGTGCCCGTGAACTCGAAGCCCTCGAGCGTTCCGGCCTGCCACAGGCCGATGAGCGCGCCCGTGGAGTCCAGGACGACCGCCATCCGACCGTACTCGCTGATCGCGTCGGGCTCCACCACGACCATGCCGCCGGCGGCCCTCGCCGTCGCGGCGCGGGCGTCGACGTCGTCGACGGCGAGGTAGACACCCCATTCGGAGGGCAGCGGCCGGCCCTCCGGGCAGGTCATGCCCGCGATGTTCATCATGCCGCCCACCAGGGCGCCGTCGTTGCGGATCAGGTGGTAGTGGCGGAAGTCCTCGCCGAGGTCCTCGAACTCCCAGCCGAACAGACCGCTGTAGAAGGTCTTCGCCACGTCGGTGTCGGTGATGCTGAGGTCGAGCCAGGTGCTGGTGCCGGTGCTGCGGGACATGATTCCTCCTGGAGTCGGGGCCTGTGGCCCGGGATGCTCCTACGCTAGGCAGATCCGTGCACGAAGGTTTGTCCGATCCTGCGCAGCCGGGTGAGGGCGGCTGCGGGCGAGAGCCTCCGCTCAGCGACGGCAGAGACTCGGCAGGGCCGAGAGCAGCGGCGGCCGGAAGGCTCCCCGTGCGTCGGCGAACGCGAGCGTCACCTCGCCGGCGATCGTGAGCGGCTCGGGATGCACGGCCACCAGCGGCGCCTCGGGCACCAGCATGTCGAGCGGGTCCGCGTGCGCGGGCACCGCGAAGCCGAGCAGGAACGGCGCCCCCTCGCACAGCGGCAGGTCCACGTGCGGGACGCCGGAGACGAGCATCCCGGAGCGGGGGAGCCCGATCGGTGCCGGATTCGGATACCAGCCCACCCAGACCGAGGGGTCCCCGCGCGTCTGGGCGCTCTCGGGCAGCTCGAGATGCACCCGGACTCCCAGCGGGCTCGGGCGCAGCAGCGCGAAGGGACGCGGCGGGCGGTCGCTGATCCGGTCGGCGAGCCGGCGCAGCTGCCCGGGGGCGACCCCGACGGTGCTGCGGAAACGACGGCTGAAGCTCGAGAGCGAGTCGAAGCCGACGGCGCTGGCCACATCGATCACCGGATCATCCGCTGCGAGCAGCATCCTCTTCGCGGAGTCGATCCGCAGCGCCGTGAGGTACTGCCCGGGGCCGATGCCCAGCCGGGCGGTGAAGATCCGCGTGAAGTGGAAGGGGCTGTACCCCGCGTGCTCGGCCAGATCGGCGACGCTGAGGGTGGCCCGCTGATCCTGCGCACGCTGCAGCACGGAGGAGAAGCGGTCCTCCGCGATCGGGGCTGTGAGCACGGTCACGCCCCGAGTGTACGGTCCTGGACCGACGGCTGACGAGCCACCGGGCCTGACGAGTCCGCCGGGCCCGACCGGTCCGCCGGGCCCGATGAGCCCGCGATGCTCAGTCCTCGCCCTCCACCTCGGGCAGCGGCCGGGTGCCGCGCAGGAAGATCGAGCCGATCACGCCGGCGCCGGCGATCACCCCGGAGACCACGAAGGCCACGTTCACGCCGTGGATCTGCCCCTGCATGCCGTGCTCGGCGGGGTCGAGAGCGGCGACGGTCATCACCGTGACCAGCACGGCGGTGCCCACCGAGGCGGCGATCTGGCGCAGGGTGTTGTTCACCGCCGTGCCGTGGGGGATCATCCGGCGCGGCAGCTGGTTCAGCGCGGCGGTGGTCACCGGCATGATCACCATCGCCGTGCCCAGCATCCGCGCCGCGTTCACCACGGCGATGTACACCATCGAGGTGGTCGGGGTGAGGACGGCGAGGAGGAACGAGGTCACGGCGACGAGCGTGAAACCGATCAGCGCGAGCCAGCGCGCCCCGTAGCGGTCGAAGATCCGCCCGGTCACGGGAGACATCAGCCCCATGACGGCCGCTCCCGGCAGCAGCACCAGACCGGACTGCATGGCCGAGTGCTCGGTCATGTTCTGGATGTACAGCGGGATCATCAGCATCCCGCCGAGCATCGCCATGAACACCAGCATCCCCAGCACCGTGCCGAGGGTGAACAGGCCGTGACGCAGCACCCGCAGCTCGAGCACCGGCTCCTCGAGGTGCAGCTGGCGGTGGACGAACCACACCAGCGTCACCGCGCCGAGGACCAGCGGGACGAGCGTCTCCAGGCTCGTCCACCCGGCGTTGCCGGCGTTGCCGAGGCCGAACAGGAGGCCGCCGAAGGCGACGGTCGAGAGCATGATCGAGAGCATGTCGAGCCGTGGACGCGTGTTCTCGGTGACGTCGCGCAGGATGAAGTACGCGACCGCGATGTCCGCCACGGCGATGGGGATCATCATCAGGAACAGGGTCTGCCAGGGGAAGTGGTCCACGATCCAGCCGGAGAGGCTGGGGCCGAGGGCGGGGGCGAAGCTGATCACCAGCCCGAACATCCCCATCGCCTGGCCGCGGCGGTCACGAGGGAACAGCGCGAAAAGGATCGTCTGCATCAGCGGCATGATGATGCCGCCGCCCGCCGCCTGGACCACCCGCCCCAGCAGCAGGATCGAGTACGCCGGCGCCAGGGCGCACAGAAGGGTCCCCGCGGTGAACAGCCCCATCGCCGCGAAGAACAGGGTGCGGGTCGGGAAGCGCCGGATGAGGTACGCCGTCACCGGGATCATGATCCCGTTGACCAGCATGAAGATCGTCGTGACCCATTGCGCGGAGTTCGCGGTGATGTCGAAGTCGCGCATGAACACCGGGATCGCGGTGTTCAGCAGGGTCTGGTTGAGGATCACCACGAAGGCCCCGGAGACCAGCACCGCCAGGACGATGTTCGGATTCACCTCCAGCGGCGCGGAGACCTCCTCGCGCGGGGTCCCGCCGTGCCTCTGCTCCACGGTCGGAACCTCTCCCGTCTCGATCGCCACTGGATCCTTTCCCCGCTCGTCGTGTCGCGCCGGCGCCCTCCCGTTCCCCGCGGAGCCGCGCCGATGCGCGCCCGGCCCGCAGGGGCCGTGCGATGAGCGAGGGGTCGGCGCCGATCCTCGCCCTCGACACTAGGCGCGAAGTTGCACTGGATGCAAGGTGGCGGGCCGGTGGCAGCTCCGCCGACGCCTACCGTCGGCCTCCCCACCTCCGAGCGGACGCCAGGAATGTCCTGCCGCTGCGACACGTTGTCCCCACCATGCGTGCCATGACCTATTCCGAGTACGGCGACCCCTCCACCCTCGAGCTCAGCGACGTCCCGATGCCCACGCTCGGCCCGGGCAACGTGCTGATCCGGGTGGAGCGCGCCGCCGTCAACCCCGTCGACTGGAAGGTGATGAGCGGCGGCCTGGACTCCCTCATCGACGCGGTCTTCCCCGTCATCCCCGGCTGGGACGTGGCCGGGGTGGTCGAGGCCGTCGGCCCCGACGTCCCCGAGCTCGCGCCCGGCGACCGCGTCGCCTCCTACGGCCGCAAGGACGTCATCCACGGCGGCACCTTCGCCGAGTACGTGGCGCTGCCCGCCACCTCGGTGGCGGTGATCCCCGACGGCGTGGACGTCGACGCCGCCGCGGGCCTGCCGCTGACCGGGCTGACCGCGCTGCGCAGCCTCGACACCCTGGAGCTGACCGGCGAGGACACCCTGCTGATCCATGCCGCCTCCGGTGGCGTGGGGCACCTCGCCGCGCAGCTGGCGCGGGAGCGGGGGGCCACCGTGATCGGCACCGCCTCCGCCCGCAACCACGAGAAGCTCCGCGGCCTCGGCATCATCCCCGTGGCCTACGGCGACGGCCTCGTCGATCGGGTGCGCGAGATCGCGCCCGACGGCGTGAGCACCGTCGCGGACTTCGTCGGCGGCATGCGCGAGGAGACCCTCGCGCTGCTGGCGGACGGCGGCCGACACATCTCGATCGCCGACCCGTCCGTCGAGGAGACCGGCGGGCGCTGGATCTGGGTGCGCCCCGACGGCCCGCGCCTGCGCACGCTCCTCGAGAAGGTCGCCAGCGGCGCCCTGCACGTCGAGATCGACCGGACCTATCCGCTCGCCGAGGCGGCGACGGCCTTCGCGACGAGCAGGGAGGGCTCGGCCTCCGGCAAGCTCCTCATCGACGTGACCCGCTGAGCAGCTCTCGAGGAGCAGCTCTCGTGTGCCAGGGGCGGTCCCTCCGCGAAGCTCGGGACCGCCCCGCCGCACACCGTCCCTCTGCCGATCAGGCCCGCTCGCCGCGGATCAGATCTGCGGCGCGCTCGCCGATCAGCATGGTGGTGATGTTGGGGTTCACCGCGACCAGCTGCGGCATGACCGAGCCGTCGACCACGCGCAGCCCCGTGACGCCCTTGACCCGCAGCTGCGGATCCAGGGGCGCCATGTCGTCGTCCACCGCACCCATCCGGCAGGAGCCCGCCGGGTGGTAGACGGTGTTGTGCGTCTTCGCGACGTACTCGGCGATCTCCTCGTCGCTCTGCACGTCCTCGCCGGGGAACAGCTCCCGGCCGCGGTAGGCGTCCATCCCGCTCTGCGCCACGATCTCGCGCGCCCTGCGGATGCCCGCCACCGCGACCCGCATGTCGTGGCCGTCCTCGTCGGTGAAGTAGCGCGGGTCGACCTTCGGCTTGTCGCGGTAGTCGATCGAGCGCAGCCGCACCGTGCCCCGCGAGCGGGCGTGGGTGACGTTCGGGGTGAGCGCGAAGGACTCCGGCGAGGTGGGGTAGCCCTGACGGCGGGTGTGCATGTCGAAGGGCACCGAGCCGTAGTGCATCATCAGGTCCGGCAGGTCCAGGCCCTCCTCGGTGGGGGAGAAGATCCCGATCTCCCACCACTGGGTGGACTCGCGGGTCATCGTCCGGGTGGACTCCCAGGAGATGACGGCCTCGGGGTGGTCCTGCAGGTTCGAGCCGACGCCGGGGGAGTCCACGCGCACCTCGATGCCCACCTCGCGCAGGTGGTCCGCCGGACCGATCCCGGAGAGCATCAGCAGCTTCGGGGAGTCGATCGCGCCGGCGGAGAGGATCACCTCGCGTCGGGCGTGCATGAGCGAGGAGCGGTCGAAGGCGTTGTCGATGTACTCCACGCCCGTGGCGCGCTGCTCGTCGTCGAAGAGCACCCGCATCACCTGCAGGCCGGTGAGGACGTGCAGGTTCTCGCGCTCGAGGTTCGGGTGCAGGTAGGAGACCGAGGACGAGGCGCGGGTGCCGTCGGCCTGACGGTTCACCTGGAACCAGTTCGCGCCGTTGACCACGGTCTCGAAGTCGTTGAACGTGGCCTTCGGGATGCCGGCCTGCTCGCAGGCCTCCAGCAGCGCGACGCCGACCGGATCCTCGGGCGGCACGTCCATCAGGTGCACGGGCCCGTCGGTCCCGTGGCCCTGCCCGCTGCGGGACAGGTTCGTCTCCAGGCGCTCGATGAGCGGCAGGATCGTCTGCGCGTTCCAGCCCTCGGCGCCCATCTCCTCCCACAGGTCCATGTCCTCCGCCGGCGGGTGGAAGGCGATGCAGGAGTTGTGCGAGGAGCAGCCGCCGAGCACCTTCGCGCGGGCGTGGCGCATGAAGGAGTTGCCGTTCTCCTGCGGCTCGATCGGGTAGTCCCAGTCCAGGCCGGACTCGAGCAGCTCGGGCCAGCGCTTGAGCTGCAGCACCTCCTGGTGCTCGAGGTCGGAGGGGCCCGCCTCGAGCAGGGCGACGTCGACGGCGGGGTCCTCGCTGAGCCGGGCGGCGAGCGCGGCGCCGGCGGAGCCGCCGCCGACCACGAGGTAGTCGAACTCGGCGACGGGGTTCTCGGACGTGAGGTCCTTCAAGGACATGTCTCCAGCTTCCTCTCGGGGGGTGTCGGTCAGCTCTTGCGCGGGAACCAGCCGGAGACGGCCGGCTCGGTGTTCTCGTAGATGTGCTTGGTCTCGGTGTACTCCTCGAGACAGGAAGGGCCCAGCTCGCGGCCGATGCCGGACATCTTGAAGCCTCCCCACTCCGCCTGCGGCAGGTAGGGGTGGTAGTCGTTGATCCAGATGGTGCCGTGGCGCAGGCGCCGCGAGACCCGGTTCGCGACCCCGGAGTCCGAGGTCCACACCGCGCCGGCCAGGCCGTACTCGGTGTCGTTGGCGATCGCGATCGCCTCGGCCTCGGTGGAGAAGGTCTCCACGGTGATCACCGGGCCGAAGCCCTCCTCGACCACGGCGGGATTGTCCGAGGTGCAGCGGTCCAGCACCGTCGGCGCGTAGAAGAAGCCCTTCTCGTGCTCCGGTCCGCCCCAGTGCCCGCCGGTGCGCAGGCGCGCACCGGCCTCGATGCCGCGCGTGACGTAGTCGGTGACCTTGTCGCGGTGCTCCTTCGAGACCAGCGGGCCGGTCTCCGCCGCCTCGTCCATCGGGCCGCCCATGACGATGCCCTCGGCGCGCTCGACCAGGTCGTCCACGAACCTCTCGGCGATGGTGTCCTGCACGATCAGGCGGGTGCCGGCCGAGCAGACCAGTCCCGAGTCCAGGAAGCCGGCGTTCAGGGCGTTGTCGAGCGCCGCCTCGTAGTCGGCGTCGGCGAAGACCACGTTGGGGTTCTTGCCGCCCAGCTCGAGGGCGACCTTCTTGATGCCCTGCGCGGCGGACTCGGCGATCTTCCGCCCGGTGACCAGTCCGCCCGTGAACGAGACCAGGTCGATCTCCGGATGGGAGGAGAGGGGGGCGCCGACCACGCCGCCGTCGCCGAGCACGAGGTTCGCGACCCCGGCCGGGAGACCGAGCGCGTCGAGCACGTCCATGATGAGGATCGTGGTGTGCGGGGTGAGCTCGGCCGGCTTGATGACGAAGGAGTTCCCGGCGGCGAGCGCCGGGGCGATCTTCCACGAGGCCTGCAGCAGCGGGAAGTTCCAGGGCGTGATCATCCCGCACACGCCGACCGGCTCGTGCACCACGCGGGAGATGACGGAGGCGTCGCCCGCGTCGACCAGGCGGCCCGGGTTCTGGTCCGCGATCTTCCCGAAGTAGCGGAAGCAGGCGGTGATGTCGTCCATGTCGCCCTCGGCCTCGACCAGGCGCTTGCCGGTGTCGAGGGCCTCGGCGCGCGCGAACTCGTCCTTGCGCTCGACGAGGGCGTCGGCGACCTTCAGCAGCAGGTCCCCGCGCCGGGAGGCCGGGGTGTCGGCCCAGATGCCCTCCTCGACGGCGCGTCGGGCGGCGAGGACGGCGCGCTCGACGTCCTCGGCGGTCGCCTCGGAGACCACGCCCACCTCGGTCCCGTCGGCCGGGCAGGTGATGGTGCGCGTCCGGCCCGAGGAGGAGGGCGCCCAGGCCCCGTCGATGTACAGGGTGGCGATGCTGTCAGTCATGGCTCTCCTTGGTCGCGGTGGTGTCCGCCGTGCGGGGGCCGGGGACGATGTGATCGGTGTCGATCCAGGTGTCCGGTGCGGTCACGGGGATCGTCCCGGTGGCCGTGCTGAGCTCCTGGCTCATGGTCAGGTACATCATGTGGGCGTCGTAGGCGTCCAGGACATCGGCGATGACCTGCTCCTTCGTGTATCCCATGATGTCGCGCCCGCGCGATCCCAGGCGGGAGAAGATCTCGATGCGGTAGTAGGTGTCCTTCACCGCGGAGAGGTTCGCGGCGAAGCTGGGCGTCGAGTAGGCCACCGGGTAGGCCTGGTACTTGAAGTCCTCGGACTCCGGGAAGGAGACGACGAGGTCCACGAAGGGCAGGCCGCTGTCGGGGTGGGATCCGCGATGGCAGGAGACGTCCGCCCCGAGCTTCGCGATCTCGCTGCCCACCTCCTCGATCGCGGGGGCCGCGACCTCGTCGACGAACTCCGTGGCCTGCTCGGACGAGGCGTAGGTCATGCGGTGCTGCAGCCGCTGGCGCCAGGTGCCGCCCTTGCCGGTCTCGCGCACCCGGCTGGTCAGCAGCGCGGGCAGGGAGGCCTGGCGGGACTCGAGGTTCATCTGCTCCGTGCGCAGCACCTTCCACAGGCTGACCATGACCAGGTAGACGAGGACCGACAGGGGAAGCCCCACCATCACCGTCGCGGCCTGCAGCGTGTACACGCCGTCGATGAACAGCATCACCAGGGTCAGCACGCCGGTGATCACGGCCCAGACGATGCGCAGCCAGGGCGCGCCGTCGGAGTCCGTCGTGGAGTCCTTCGACGTCATGTTGGCCATCACCAGGGAGCCGGAGTCCGCGGAGGTGACGTAGAAGAACAGTCCCGTGACCACGGCGAGGGAGACGGTGAAGACCGCACCCGGGTACTGCTCGAGCAGGTTGAAGAAGCCCGACTCGGGCAGGTTGACCGCGAGGTCCAGGAACTCCTCGTCGCCCGCGAAGCTCAGCGCCGCGTTGCCGAAGATCGAGACCCACAGCAGGATGAAGGAGAACGGGATCAGCAGCACGCCGATCACGAACTGGCGCAGGGTGCGGCCGCGCGAGATGCGCGCCAGGAAGAGGCTCACGAACGGCGCCCAGGCGATCCACCACGCCCAGAAGAACAGCGTCCAGTCCGTCATCCACTGCTCGGCCGGGTAGCCGAGCTCCGCGGAGCCCTCGGTGTAGGCGAAGGTGTTCATCAGCATCCCGGGGAAGCGGGAGAAGAAGTCGCCGATGTTCTGGACCAGGGCGTTGAGCAGGTGGTGGGTGCTGCCGGAGAAGAGCACCCACAGCATCAGCACGATCGCGAGGATCACGTTGAGCTCGGAGAGGCGGCGGATCCCCTTGTCCACGCCGGAGACGGTGGACAGGACCGTGATGAACACGGCCAGCGCCATCAGCGCTATCTGCACGCCGATCGAGGTCGGGATCCCGAACAGCGCCGCCAGTCCGTAGTTCAGGAAGACGACGCCGATCCCCAGGGAGACGGCGATGCCGAAGATGGTGCCGATCGTCGCCCCGATCTCCGCGACATGGCCGACGGCCCCGTGGATCCGCCGGCCGAAGATCGGGGCCAGGGCGGAGCGGATGGACAGCGGCAGGTGGTAGCGGTAGGCGAACAGTCCGAAGGCCATGCCCATCAGGGCGTACATCGCCCAGCCCGGGATGCCGTAGTGGAAGATCGTCCACAGCGGCGCCATGCGGGCGGCCTCCTCGGAGCCCGCCGGGAACTCCGGCGGGGTGAGCAGGTTGGTCGCGGGGCCGGAGATGCCGAAGAACATCAGGTCCACGCCGATGCCGGCGGCGAAGAGCATCGCCGCCCAGGTGAACAGGTTGTACTTGGGCAGCGAGTGGTCGGGCCCCATCCGGGTGTGCCCCACCCGGGAGAACGCCACGATCAGCACGAAGATGACCACGATCGTCGCGGTGAGCACGTAGTACCAGCCGAAGTTCGTCGCGACCCAGCCCATGGCACCGAAGATGACGGTCTCGGCGGTGTCCGGCCAGAAGGCCGCGAACAGCACGAAGGCGACGATCACGGCGGCGGTGCCGAGGAACACCGGCCAGTTCACGGGGGAGTGCGCCGCCCTCGTGGGCGGGGCGCCGCCGGGATCGCTCCCGGGGCCGGGGGAGCCCGTGGGCGGGGAGACGTCGGCGGCGTCAGTCATCGCGGTCCTTTCGAACGACGTGCGAGCGGCGCGGACCGGATCGCACGTGCGAGCAGGCCCGACGGGGGAGAGGGTGCCGGAGGCGGGACGCCGCTGTGCACGGGGCCGACCGCCGACGCTCGACGACACTAGGACGAGTCGCGCAGGGACGGTGGGGATATTCCACGCCGACGTGACGCACCTGTCAACAGGCGGCGATCTCCTGACCTCGTACGCCGGTCAGTAACCGCGTCGGCCTGGGACCGCTTGGGTCAGGAGCCGCGTCGGCCTGGAACCGCGTCGGCCAGGAGTCGCGTCGGCCATGGACGCGGCGCCGCAGGAGTGCTTGGCTGGAGGGGAGCCGTCCTCGGCGCCCGCCGAGGAGGACCTGCCCGAGGAGCGATCGCCATGGGCGATGCGAACGTGAAGGCCCCGGCCGTCGGCGCCGGGCAGCTGCTGGTCGACCTCATCCTGTCCCTCGACGGCTGCGCCGGGGGAGAGGGCTGGCCCGGCTGGTGGGGGCTGCAGAGCCAGGAGTACCTCGACTGGCTCGGCGAGCAGCCGGACGCCGTGACCCTGATGGGCGCGACCACCTACCGCCTGATGTCGCAGATGGCCGAGCAGGCCCGGCAGATCGACATCTCCGCCGAGGAGAGGGCCAGCTTCGCGCAGATGGAGCAGACGCCGAAGATCGTCTTCTCCACCACTCTGGAGGAACCGCTCAGCTGGCCGAACACCACCCTGATCGGCACCGACGCGGTCGAGGCGGTGCGCGAGCTGAAGCGCACCGCCGCCGCGCCGCTGACCACCACCGGCAGCATCCGGCTCAGCCACTCGCTCCTGAGGGCCGGGCTCGTGGACCGCTTCCGCGTGGTCCTGTTCCCGGTCATCACCGGCCGCACCGGTCTGGAGCGGATCTGGGAGCGCTTCGAGGACTTCGCCCTCGAGCTCGTGCACTCGCGCACCTTCGACGGCGGCCTCCAGCTGCTCGAGTACGTGCCGACGCACCTGGTCCGACCGCCCGGCACCGCATGGGAGCGATGAACGATGGACACCACCTCGGAGCACGTCACCGGCCGACCGCCCGTGGTCGACATGGAGGCCTGGCAGGCCGCCCGCGACCACCTGCTGGTGCGGGAGAAGGCCCACACCCGCGAGGGCGACGCGATCGCGGCCGCCCGCCGACGCCTGCCGATGGTCGAGATCGACGGGAGCGCGGAGGTGGTGGGCCCCGTCGGACCGGTGCCCTTCACCTCGCTCTTCGGCGAGCACGACCAGCTCGTGGTCTACCAGCACATGTGGCACGACGGCGCCCCGCACCAAGGGCAGTGCGAGGGCTGCACCACCACGGCCTGGCATCTCCACGACTCCACCTACCTGCACGCCCACGGGGTGGCGCTCGCGATCCTCACCACCGGACGCTGGGAGGAGGTCCACCCCTTCACCACCTTCATGGGCTACAAGCGGGTGCCCTGGTACTCGGCGCGCGAGGCACCCGCGCCGATCGGCGGCGACATGGGGCACCTCGCGAGCTTCCTGCGCGACGGGGACCGGGTGTTCCTCACCTACCGCACCACGGGGCGCGGCAACGAGCGGGTGAACTACTCGCTCGGGCTGCTGGACATGACCCCGTACGGCCGCGGCGAGGAGTGGGAGGAGACGCCGGAGGGCTGGCCCGCGGGGCGGCACGCCTGCTGGTCCTGGCGCACCGACGCGGAGGGGACGCCCACCTGGGGCGGGACCAGCAGACCGCTCCCGCAGTGGGCGCGGCCCGGAGCCGCTCCGGTGACGACGCTCGGGCGCCGCGAGGACCGCTGAGACACGATGTCCGCCGCAGGTCAGGACGCGGCGAGGGAGCGGCGACGAGCGCTCGCGGCGACGTCGGCCGCGAGCACCGCCGGCCACCCGGAGAGCTCGTGCGGAGTCGCGGCGACCTGCAGGGTCGCCTGCGGGAGCAGGTCCACGAGCGCCTCGGCGGTCGAGAGCGGATGGCTCGGGTCCTCCACCCAGGCCAGGATCGAGGTCGGCACCGGGAGCCGGGCGATCTCCTCCCGGGACGGCAGATCGCTGAGCGCCGCTCCTCGGTACACCGAGGGCAGGAGGTCCTCCGGCACCTCGGGCGATCCCTCCGGAGCGCCGACCATCGTGGGCGGAGGCTCGGCGATCGCGGCGGCGGCCTCGACGAAGCGGCGCAGCCCGTGCTCCTCGATGAGGGCGGCGGCCGCCCGGTAGGTCTCGGCCTGGGCGACGCGGGTCTCCCACGCCGTGGGCGGGATCATGAGCGTCAGCCCGCTGAACCGGTCCGGCGCGGCCACCGCGGCGTGCAGCAGCGTCGCGGCGCCCATGGACGGTCCCACCCCGTGCACCTGCTCGCCGGGGAACACCTCGTCCAGCAGGCGCAGCAGGTCCTCCGCGAGAGACCGCCACCGGTAGTCCTC
Organism: Brachybacterium sp. AOP43-C2-M15; assembly: GCF_052446295.1. NCBI lineage: Bacteria > Bacillati > Actinomycetota > Actinomycetes > Micrococcales > Dermabacteraceae > Brachybacterium > Brachybacterium sp. AOP43-C2-M15. Next base: position 86,778 of record NZ_JBQSWB010000010.1, on the reverse strand, counting down.
GGGCACGGCGCGCCCGCTCGAGCGACCGTGCCCCCGCGCGTCGAAGCGCAGCAGTCTGGTCCCGCTCAGACCGCATCCCAGATCGAGGTCCAGCACCCGTTCCCGGGCCCGGCTCGAGGCGAGGCCGTGCAGCTGCACCACCGGGTGGCCGCCCTCGTCGCTCACCTCGACGGCGAGCGCGGCCCCGGGGATCACGATCGTGCTCATTCGTCCTCCTCGCCCGGGCCTGCCCCGATGGGCCGATAGGTTACCGCCATGAGGCTCACCAACGTCGCACATCTCCGGCTGCCGTTCGGGCGCCTGTACGGCTATGCGACCACCCCCGGCGAGCAGGGCGCGGAGCTGCCGCTCTCCTTCGACCAGCGCCGGCACGTCGGAGCGGGGGACCGCGCCGGGTCCTGGACGGCGCTCTCGCTCACCCTTGACCGACCCGTGCCGCGGGAGCGGCTGGGGCAGGCGTGGCTCGAGGTGATCGCCCGGCACGGCACCCTGCGCACCGGCTTCGCCCCCGGCGACGGGAACGGACCGGAGCTCCACGAGATCCCGATGGGCGAGGGGCGCTGGGTGGAGCATCCGATCGCGCCGGGCCAGGCCCCGAACGACGCCCTGCGGGAGGTCCTGGACGCCACCTGCCGCCCCTTCTCGCGGCCCTCGCACCGCCTGTGCGTGCTCGAGACCGCGGCCGGCCCCACCCTGATCCTGGCGGCGGATCACGCCCATGTGGACATGTGGTCGATGCTGGTCCTCGCCCGTGACCTGCTGGCCCTGCTCGACCCCGCGACCGCGGGCGTCGTCCCGGCAGCGGTCCCCGCCTTCGCCGAGCACACCCGGGCCCTCGCCGCGCGCGAGTCCGCCCCGGCGGAGGTGCACCGCCGCTGGGCGGAGATCCTCGGCGCCGGCGACGACGTCATGCCCCGCTTCCCCCTGCCGCTCGGCGAGAGCCTCCCGCAGCCGGAGCGGGTCGAGGTGAGGGACGTGCTCGACGTGGACGAGGCGGCGGCCTTCGCGACCCGGGCCCGCGCCGAGGGATCCTCGACGCTGGGGCTGACGGTCTCGGCCATGGTGGCGGTCACCCGCGAGCTCGCCGGGTCGCCGCTGCGCGCGGTGTTCCCCGTGCACAGCCGCTACGAGCCCGCCTGGCACGACTCCGTCGGCTGGTTCATCACCAACTCGGTGCTCGAGGCCGACGACCCGGAGCCCGCCGCGTGCACCGCCGCAGTGAAGGAGGCGATCCACCTGGGGTCCTGGCCGCTCGAGGACGTGCTGCGTCCCTGGGGCGGGATGCCCGAGGCGCCCGGCATGTTCGCCGTGTCATGGCTCGCGATGAACCGCCTTCCCGTGCGTCTGGACTCCACCGCACTCGAGGCCCAGTACGTCAGCGCCACCACCCGGACCGACGGCGTCATGCTCTGGCTCGTGCTCGATGACGCCGGCCTGCACCTGCGCTGCCGCTATCCCGACACGCTCGAGGCGCGGCAGAACGTGGGCGGATGGCTCGACGGGCTGATCCGCAGGCTGCAGGAGCTGGGCCGCACCGGAGTGGGGGAGGTGCTGGAGACCTCGGGCGGCACGATGCGGATCCAGCGCGCCTCGCGGGAGGACGTCCCCGCGATCGTCGCCCTGCTCGCCGACGACGAGCTGGGCAGGCAGCGGGAGGTCGAGGACCGTGACCGCTACGACCGGGCCTTCGACCTCATCGACCGCGACGACGCCCAGTTCCTCGCCGTGGTGCGCCAGGAGGACGGCACGGTCGTGGGCACGATGCAGCTGAGCGTGCTCCCGGGCCTCTCCCGCGGCGGCACCACCCGCCTGCAGATCGAGGGGGTGCGGGTGGACGACTCGGTGCGCTCCCACGGGGTCGGTGCTGCGATGCTCGACTGGGCCCACCGCCACGGACGGGCCCGCGGGGCCACGCTCGCTCAGCTCACCACCGACCGCTCCCGCGACCGGGCGCACCTCTTCTACGAACGGCTGGGATACGTCGACAGTCACCTGGGCCTCAAGCGCTCCCTGTGATCGGGGGAGGGGACGGCGCGGCGACTCGGCCCCGGACCGCTCGATCACCGCAGGGACGCAGGCTCAGAAGTCCCGCAGGTTCGCACCCACCCCGCCCGGTGGGTGCTCGCGCCGCAGGATCCCGCGCCGCCGCAGCGCCGGGACCAGGTCGTCGAGCATCCGGTGGACCGTCACGGGGTGCAGGTCGCCGGAGAAGAGGAAGCCGTCGGACCCGGCATGCTCCCCGGCCTCCTCGATGAAGTCGGCGAGCTCCTCGGCGGTGCCGACGAACCCCCTCCGCTCGGAGAGCCGACCGAGCCGGGCGTGCTGGGCGAGGATCTCCCGCAGCGGGGCGTCGGGGTCCTCCGCATGCTTCCCGCGGAGGCCCGCGATGGTGCCGCGGGAGACGTGCTCCCCGAAGACCCCGGGGCCCAGGGGTGCGTCGAGGTCCAGGCGGGTCAGGTCCGTCTCCGCGTCCGAGGACCACGCTTGGGCGATGCGCGCGAGATCGGCCTCCTCGGGTCGCGCAGAGGCGGCGACGAGGCGGTCGGCCTCCTGCGAGCTCGCCACCAGCTGGGGCTTGAGCACGAACAGGGTGCGGATCGCCTCCTGGCGGTCGTGCTCCGCGGCGGCGTCGAGCACCCGCTGCCGGTAGCCGCGCAGGGAGTCGATGTCGAGCCGGGCCAGCGCCAGCTGCACGTCGGAGTGGGCGCCGGCGAAGGCGATGCCGCGCGGGGAGCCGCCGGGGGAGGCGATCAGCGGCGCGCCGTCGTCGAAGGGCATGGCGTTGAGCGGACCCTCCAGGCGGAAGTACTCGCCGTCGTGACGGGACGTGCTGATCCGGGAGGCGTCGGCGTAGCGCCCCGTGGCGACGTCCTCGACGACCGCACCGGGCGACCAGCTCGACCACAGCTCCTCGATCGCCGAGATCCAGTCGTCCGCGCGGTCGTAGGCGGCGTCATGCCCGAGCCGCTCCTGGCCCAGGTGGCGGGCGCTGCTGACGTCGGTGACCACGTTGACCCCGGCGCGGCCCGCGCTGAGGTGGTGCAGGGTCGCGAGCTGCCGGGCGGCGGTGTAGGGGAGGACCGCGCCGACGTTCACGGTGGGCACGATCCCGATCCGCTCGCTCGCGTCCAGCAGGTAGGGGGCCAGCATCAGCGGATCGTGCTTCGGGCCGCCGTAGGCCCCGCGGACACGGAGGTCGAGGGTGCCGGGGGATCCGGCGGACAGCGCGTCCTCGATGATCAGCAGGTCCAGCCCGGCCTGCTCGAGGGTGCGCACCGACTGCTGGTACAGATCGGGGCGGCGCCAGTCGTAGCCCCACTCCCAGTCGGGGCGGCCCCAGCCGTGGGGACCGAAGCCGCGCGAGAGGAACCACCCGAAGTGCTGAGGGCGTGCCATGGTCAGCGGCCCTCCCCGCCCGCTACGGCGAGCACTGCCGGCGCATCCGCCCGGGCGCCATGGGTCGGGACACCGTGGGTCGGTGCGGCGAGGGTGATCGAGGCGAGCGCCTGCTCGAGATCCGCGAGCAGGTCCTCCACGTCCTCGATGCCGATGGAGAGGCGAAGCAGGCCCGGGCCGACCCCTCGCTCGGCCAGCTCGCCGGCGGTGCGCTGGACGTGGGTGGTGGTCGCGGGATGGAGGACCAGGGAGCGCACGTCCCCCAGGTGGGTCATCCGGGTGAAGATCTCGAGGCTGTCATGGAGCGCGCGGGCGGCCTCGAGGCCGCCGGTCAGCGTCACGGAGAGGACGGCTCCGTAGCCGGAGCCGAGATATCTGTTCGCCGTCCGGTGATGCGGGCTGGTGGGCAGCCCCGAGTAGTCGACGCGCTCGACCAGCGGATGGGAGGCGAGGTGCCCGGCGATCCTGAGCGCGTTGGCGCTCTGCCGCTCCATCCGGAGCGACAGGGTCTCCAGCCCCTGCTCGACGAGGAAGGCGTTCAGCGGCGAGGCGACACCGCCCAGCCGGGGGATGACGAGGCCGCGGAGGTAGTCCGCCAGGGAATCGCGCCCGGGCCCGGAGGGGAGCGAGCCGGTGGCGAGAGCCTCGCTGATCTGAGGGAAGCGCCCACCGTCCCAGGGGAAGGAGCCCCCGACCACGATGAACCCTCCCAGCACGGTGCCGTGGCCGGCGAGGAACTTGCTCGCCGAGTGCACGACGACGTCCGCGCCGTGCTCCAACGGACGGCACAGATAGGGGGTGGCGAGGGTGTTGTCGACGATCAGCGGGGCACCGTGCGCATGGGCGATCTCGGCGATCCCGGCGATGTCCGAGACGTCGTTGAGCGGGTTGGGGATCGTCTCGACGAAGGCGGCACGGGTGCGGTCGGTGAACGCGGCGCGCCAGGCATCGAGGTCCTGGGGCCGGTCGACGAAGGTCACGGTGACACCGAAGCGGGCCAGGTGCTCGTCCAGCAGCGCGCGCGTGCCCTCGTAGATGCTCGAGGAGGCGCAGAGGTGGTCGCCGCTGTTCAGCAGCCCGGTCAGCGTGCCGGAGATCGCGGCCATCCCGCTGCCGACGAAGATCGCCTCGGCGCCGGCGGCGTCGGTTCCGCCCGCGTGGCCGGCCTCGCCGCCGTCGCCCGCCTCGAGCGCGGCGAGTCGTCGCTCCACCGACCGCGCCGAGGGGTTCCCGTGGCGCGTGTAGACGTCGCCGCTCTCGTCCTCCCCGGAGAACCGGGCATGGGCCTGCGCGAAGTCGTCGAAGACGAATCCGGCGCTCAGGTGCACCGGGGTGGCCCGCGGGGATCCGGGCGGCGTGTCCGTCGATCCCAGGGTCCCGGCGTGCAGCTGACGCGTGGCGAATCCCCGCGGACGGCGCGCGTCGCGGTCCCGGAGCCGGTGCAGTGGGGGAGAGCTCACGGTGCTCCCTTCGTCGTGGGGACGGGCCACGTCGCGATCCGACCATGGCGCGACTTCTGGGCGACCTTAGCTGCGCCATGGACAGAGGGCGACCGCTCCGTCACATCCCGTCATCCGCACAGCGCGGCACGACGGACCGCGTCCGGCGAGGCGGCGGTCGGCCCGGGGTCCGCATCGGCGCGGGCGCGATCGGCGCCCTCTCCTCACTCGACGCTGAGCTCGCCCATCGGGCCCCAGCCCTCGCCCTCGACCTGGTGGGAGACGATCTGCGGGGTCGCGGCGAGGTACTGCGGGAACTCCTGCTGCATCGTCGCGAAATGGGGGGAGTTCACGTGCGGGCCCGCGCCCTCGTCGGTGAACGCCTCGATGAGCACATAGGTGTTCGGGTCCTTCACGCTGCGGGACCACTCGAACCACAGGTTGCCGGGCTCGGCGAGGGTGGCCTCGGTGAACTCGCGGGAGAGCTCCGGCCACCGGTCGGCGAACTCGGGCTTCACGGGGAACTTCACGTTGATCAGGATCATCGGGGCGTCCTTTCGGGGAGGGAGCGGGACCGGCCGTTCGGGGCGGGTGCGGATCAGGCCTTCACGCAGATGACGGGCTTGTTCGCCTCGAGGATGATCTGCTGGGCGGAGGAGCCGAGGAAGAGCTTGGCGACGGCCGTGCGGTGCCGCACCCCGATGACGAGCGTCGAGATGTCGTCCCGCTCGGCGCGGTCGATGAGGTCGCCGACGGGGGAGTGGCCGCGATCGTCCGGATGCTCGACGGTCTCCCGGACCTCGCCGATCTCGGACGCCGGGGTGTGCGTGCCCTCGAGCAGGAACAGCACGAGGTCCTCACCCCGTCGGCGTGCCTCCTCGATCCCGTAGCGGTAGGCGGCCTTCCCAGCGGGGGTGTCGGTGCCGGCGACGAGGACGGTCATGGGGAGCTCCTTCACGAGGCGGTGGTCGGCACCCTAGTCGATGGGTGACCAGCGGCACGAGTGCACGGCGGATCGTGCGTACACTGTCGGGTCTGCTCACCGCGGCGCAGGTCGGCGCGGTGCCGCGACCCCCTCAGGACCACGACGAAGGAGACGTGCCATGGCACACGCGGACGAGCCGGCGCCGCCGCCGGAGCCGCCGCCGGAACCCAGCCGCCGCCGCGCGCTGAGCATCGGATTCGGGGTGCTCGCCGCCCCCGTCATCGCCGCCGCCGCCCACCAGTCCATCACGGCGAGCGCCGGCGGGACCAACGTGCGCTCGAACCTCACGCTCGTCGCCCCTGCCGCGGCCGGCGGCGGCTGGGACGCCTTCCAGCGCGAGATGCAGCAGGCCATGCGCTCCAACTCGCTCGTGGGCAACGTGCAGGTCGTCAACATCCCGGGAGCCGGCGGCACCATCGCGCTGGGCAGCGTCGCCCAGCTGGACCAGCCCAACACCCTGATGGTCGGCGGCACCGGTCAGATCGCGGCCCAGATCCAGTTCGACACCGCCTCCGTCATCTCGGACGTCACCCCGATCGCGCGCGTCGTCGAGGAGTACGCGCTGGTCACGGTGCCCGCAGAGTCCCCCTATGAGGACCTCGACGCACTCGTCGAGGGGTGGGCGGCGGATCCTGCGCAGCTGGCATGGACCGGCGGCGGCTCCTTCGACCAGCTGGTGATGACCGATCTGGCCCTGGCCGCCGGGATCGATCCCGGCCAGACCACGTACATCCCCTCGGACGGCGGCGGTGAGGCCATCCAGGCCCTTCTCAACGGGACCGCCCAGGCCACGGCCGGCGGTTTCGCGGACATGTACCCCCAGATCGAGTCGGGTCGCCTGCGCGGCCTCGGCGTCGTGGCACCCGAACCGCTCGACGGGATCGACATCCCGACCCTCGTGGACCTCGGCTACGACGTCACCCTCACCAACTGGCGGGCCATGTTCGCCCCGCCGGTGGTGGACGAGGACCAGGTCGCCGAGCTCGAGCTCCTGCTCGAGGAGGCGGTCGCGACCCCCGAGTGGAAGGACGCCGTGGCGCGCAACTACTGGGAGGAGGTCCCTCTCGGCAGCGCGGACCTCGCGCAGTACGTCACCGAGGAGACCGAGCGGATCGCCGCCCTGTTCGAGGAGATCCGAGGATGACCCGGGAGGAGCCCGCTGCGACCCCCGACCCCGCACCGCCGCCGTCCTCCGGGCAGCACGGCTTCTGGCACGGGCGCTCGGCCCTGCTGATGCCCGGTCTGCTCGCGGCGTTCAGCCTGTTCCTGCTGATCGGTGCGGTGCTCATGCCCGCCGGTGACACCGACTTCCCCGGACCCCGCTTCGTCCCGGTCATCCTCGGCGGCGTCGGCCTGCTGCTGGCGGTGCTGCTCGCTCTCGGCGTGCTGCGCACCCCGGAGCCGGTCGCCGAGACCTCCGGACGTCGTCACCGCACCCACTCCGACTTCGCCTCCCTCGGCTGGGTGGCCGGCGGATTCCTCGCCTTCGCCCTGCTGATGCCCTGGCTGGGCTGGATCCTCGCGGGCGCCCTGCTGTTCTGGTGCACCGCCCACGGCTTCGGCTCCCGTCGCCCGCTCTTCGACATCCTGATCGCGCTGTTCCTCAGCTCGGTCGTCTACCTGATCTTCGGCACCGGGCTGGGACTGATCCTGCCCTCCGGGATCCTGGGGGGAGGATTCTGATGGAACAGCTCGATCTGCTGATGCAGGGCTTCGCCGGAGCCCTCACACCGGTGAACCTGCTCTGGGTGGTCGTCGGCTGCCTGCTGGGCACCGCCGTCGGCGTGCTCCCCGGCCTCGGGTCCTCGATGGCGGTGGCGCTGCTGCTGCCCATGACCTTCGCCCTCGATCCCACGGCGGCTTTCATCCTGTTCGCGGGCGTCTACTTCGGCGGCCTGTTCGGCGATTCGACCATGGCGATCCTGCTGAACACCCCGGGGCAGGCCTCGGCCATCGCCTCCACCTTCGAGGGCCATCGGATGGCCAATGCGGGCCGTGCCCCGCAGGCCCTGGCCACCGCCGCGATCGGTGCCTTCATCGGCGGCATGGTCGCCTCGGTCCTGGTCGTGTTCGTCTCGCCCACGCTGGTGGCGCTCTCCTCCGCGTTCGGGCCCCCGGAGTACTTCGCCCTGGCGCTGTTCGCCTTCATCGCCACCTCCTCCGTCGTGGCCGACAACGTGCTCAAAGGGCTCGCGGCGCTCGTGCTGGGGATCGGCATCACCCTGATCGGGATCGACGGCGTCTCGGGCCTGCCCCGCTTCACCCTGGGCTCGCCGCAGCTGTTCGACGGCATCTCGCTGGTGACGGTCACCGTCGCCGTCCTCGCGCTGGGCGAGGTGCTCTTCGTCGCCTCGCGGGTGCGCCGCGACCGGGAGGACCTGCGCGTCCGCGCCGGCGGGGGCCGCCCCTTCCTCAGCAGGAAGGAGCTGGTCGAGGCCGCGCCGGCCTGGGGGCGCGGCACCGTGATCGGGCTCCCCTTCGGTGTGATCCCGGCCGGGGGCGCCGAGGTGCCCACCTTCCTCGCCTACGAGGCGGAGCGGCGCCTGGACCGGCGGCGGAAGGAGCCGAAGTTCGGCAAGGGCGCCATCCGCGGTCTCGCCGCGCCGGAGGCCGCCGGCAACGCGACCACCGGCATGGCGATGGGCGCCCTGCTGGCGCTGGGCCTGCCGGTGTCCGCGACCGCCGCCATCATGCTCGCCGCCTTCCGCCAGTACGGCCTCCAGCCGGGACCGCTGCTGTTCGAGAACAACGCCGAGCTGGTGTGGGCGCTGCTGGCGAGCTTCTTCCTGGCGATGGTCGTGCTGCTGGTGATCAACCTGCCCTTCGCCCAGCTGTGGGCGAAGCTGCTGCTGATCCCGAAGCCGTACCTCTACGGAGGGATCACGCTGTTCTGCGGCCTCGGGATCTGGGCCGTCTCCGGCGCCGTCTTCGACCTGGTCCTGCTGCTGGCCATCGGCGTGCTCGGGTTCCTCATGCGTCGCTACGACTACCCGGTCGCGCCGCTGATGATCGGCATGGTGCTGGGACCGCTCGCGGAGTCCTCGCTGCGCGACGCGCTGCTGTCCTCCGTCGGCGACCCGCGGGTGCTCGTCTCGAGCCCGATCACGATCGTGATCTACGTGCTCCTGCTCGGCGTCGTCGCGCTCTCGGTCCGCAACGCGGTGCGCGCGCGGACCCGCCGGGACCTCTGAACCACCGGCGCCGGACTCGGGCACCGGACCACCGGGAGCGCGGCAGGGCCCGCCGGCGATTGCCGACGGGCCCTGCACGCGCTGCGCCGCCTCCGCCCGGGGGGAGTGAGGCCGCGGGGTCACAGGTTGACGGTCACCTCGCCGGCCTCCCGCAGCTCCGCGGCGATGGAGGTCGCCGCCTCGTTCTGCTGCTGGGTCACGGTCTGCTCGGCGAGCTGCTCCTTGACGTCCTCGAAGGGCGGGATCTGCGAGGAGTCGCCGCCGCTGTCGGACTGCTGCTCGACGAGCGCGTCGTACTGCTCCTTGAGCTCCTCGTCCGACGGCTGCTCGATGTCCGCCTCCTGCTCGATGTAGGCGGTGAGCTCGAACTGCGAGGCGGCGTCCTCGCGCACCTGCTCCTCGCTGACCCCCTGCTCACCGAGCGCGGAGACCACCTCGTCGGCCGAGCCGAGCCCGTTCTGCTGGGCGATCTCCTCGAGGGTCGCGTCGACGTCCTCCGGCGTCGCCTCGATGCCGGCCTCGTCGGCCCCCTGCAGCAGCAGCTCGTTGTCCACCAGCTGGTTCGCGACCTGCTCCTTGAGGTCGGCCTGATCGACCTCCTCGCCGGTGCTCTGCTGCTGCATGGCCATCTGCTGGAGCTGGCTCTCGTAGACGGTGCTGAACTCGTCCTTGGTGATGTCCTCGCCGTTGACGGTGGCCACGACGTCCGGCACGTCGGAGAGGTCGGCCTCGGGCGCCTCCGGCGCCGCACCGTCCTGCCCGGCCAGCGGGGAGTCGCCGCCGTCGCTCGCGGCGGGCTGCTGCCCGCCCTGGTCGCTGCCGCCCGAGGCGGACTCGTCATCGCTGCATCCGGTCAGGGCGATCGCCGCGGTCAGGCTGACCGCGGCGAGCGTGCGCCGGAGTGTCCGGCTGCTGGGAACCTTCACTGTGCCTCCTGAGATCGTTGGCGCGGGCGACGCTACGCCCCGAAACCGGGAATCGTGTTGCAGGAGCACCCAGTCGCCGGTCAGGAAATGGCATTCCGTGCGATGTCTCTCGGGACGGGGCAGGGCCCGGGAACAGCGTCCCGGGCCCTGCGCCCTGCGTGGAGGCGGATCACTCCGCGGGGGAGGACGCCCCGGACCCGCATCCCTCCACGAGGTGCTCGAGCGCGTAGACCGTCATGGCGTCGCGCACGTGCTCGGCGAACGCCCGCCCGTCCACCGTGAGGGTGGCCCCGAACCGGGGATCGGCGACGTACATGTCCCCGAGGCCCACGAAGGCGTCAGCGCCCGGCTCCTTCCCTCCCCAGCCCGCGCCGATCCAGGCGTGCAGCCGGGCCGTGAGCGCCTGGACCTCCTCGTGCTCCGCGGGCAGGCCGCGCTGCGAGGTGTCCGCGAAGCCGGCGACCAGCGCATCGATCTCCGTGCGGAACTCCTCCTTCTCGGCGGCGCTGAGCGCGCGCCACCATCGGTCGGAATCGGCGTAGGCCTTCTCGCCCCACCTCTCCTCGACCTCCTCCCGGTACTGCGTGTGGTCGAATCCGTCGAACATCGTGTCCGCCATGATCTCTCCTCCTGTCTCGAGACTCCGGATCGTGGTGCGCACCGAGTCGGCGATGCGGGCCAGGCGCCGCTGCTCGTGCTCGAGCTGCTCGGCGTGCTCCCGCAGTGCGGAGACGACGTCGACCCGCTCCTCGAGCACGCCGCTGATCTCCGGGAGTCCGAGACCCAGCTCCCGCAGCACGAGGATCCGCTGCAGGCGCAGCAGGGCATCGCGGTCGTAGAACCGCAGCCCGCCGTGGCCGGTGCGGCTCGGCGAGAGCAGGCCCACCTGCTGGTAGTGGCGCAGCGTGCGACTGGTGGTGCCGGTGATCCTCACGATCTCCTGCATCGACCACTCCTGCTGCGCCCCCTGGTCCTGCTGCGTCCCCGGGTGATGCTGCGTCCCCTGATCGGCTCTCATGGCTCCTCCTCTCGGCGTCCTGTGCCCTCGGCCCGGGCGGCGGCTCGTCTGCGCCGCTCCCCTCGGTGCCCGCCCCATCCTTGCGCTTGACGCCACGTCAAGCGCAAGGCGGTTCTCGGAGACGTTCCGCGGACGGATGCTCCTCAGGCGTCCTCGATCCCGCCGCGTCCTGCTCACCTCCGTCTTTCTCCACGAACCGGGAGCCGCCCCTAGGGTGGGGCCATGGACATGAAGGTTCCCGAGGACTGCGGAAACTCGCCCCGGATGGCGATCGTGGCGGAGTTCGCCGCGGCCTGGGCGGCGGAGGACGACACGGCCGTGCGCGAGCACCTGCACGAGGACCTCCGCTGGGTGCTCGTCGGCCAGACGCGGGCCGACGGTCCGACGGACGGCGCCGACGGGGCCGGCCCGGTCCCGCCGCCCTTCTCCGCAGAGCGCGGGGAGATCCTCACGGTGCTGAACCACGGCCGCCTCGCCGCCTGCGACGGATATCTGATGCGCGGCGACGAGCGCGTGGACTTCTGCCACGTGCTGCGGTTCGCCGGCACGACGAAGAGTGCGAGGATCCGCGAGGTCCGCACCTACCTGCAGCCCTCGACCGCGGAGGGCTGACAGCGCCCGGGGCCGCTCAGTACCCGATGGAGCGCAGGTACTCGCGGGACTCGCGGATGCAGTCGATCGGGTCGCGGCCGTAGGTGTCGTCCTGCTCGATGAGGAAGTACTCGGCGCCGGCCCGCTCGGCGGCGGGCAGCAGATCCGGCCAGTTCATGTTGCCCTGGCCCACCTCGGCGAACTGGGACAACGACTGGAACACGCCGTGGAACTCCGACCTGTCCATCTCCCCGGACTCGAGCTTCGCCACGGTCTCCGCAGGCAGCGGGGCGACCCGGAAGTCCTTGACGTGGATGAGCTTGCAGGCGCCGGTGTAGGCCTCGAGCATGTCCAGCGGTGCCATCCCGCCGCGCTGGACCCAGTGGAGGTCCACCTCGAACAGCAGCGACGGGGCGACGCGGCGGACGATGTCGAAGATGCGCTCGCCGTCGAACTGGATGAGGTCCACGTGGTGGTTGTGGTAGCACAGCGTGACGCCCTGCTCGGCCAGACGAGCGGCGTAGGGCTCGACCGAGGCGGCCCACTCCTCGCAGGCCTCCTTCGAGGTCATCGCCGAGAGCGGCATCATGCCGATGCGCAGGAAGCGGGCCCCCGTCCTCCGGCAGGCCCCGACGGCGCGGTCGAACTCGGTCTCGAGCGCGAAACCGTTGCCGCCGGGGGCGATCGACGCGCTCATGGCGGCGGTCTCGACGTCGAAGTCGGTCCCGCCGCGCACCAGGTCCTCGATCAGCTCGTCGGTCATCTCCACCTGGGAGACTTCCACGGCGCCGATGTCGAGCTCGCGCACCTGGCGCAGCACCTCGTACATCCCCTGGTCGTTGATCTGGTCCTTGAGCATCATGAGCTGGAGTCCGAGGACGGGCATGGGTGTTCTCCTTCGACGTGTGCGTTATGGGGTGGTGGGGTGCGGCCCGGGCCGACGACAGGGCCCGCCCCGGGCCGCACCGGGGGTGCTCAGGAGCGGGCCCCGAACTTCCCCTCGGCCTCGATGCGCCGGTTGAGCTCGGCGAGGTACTCCTCGGCCGGGTAGTCCACGAGGTCGATCTCGCGGCCGGTCCAGGCCGACAGCTGCATGCCCGAGGCCAGGCGCACGCCGTTGATCCCCTCGGCGCCGTCGGCGATCAGCGGGGTGCCGTCGTTGACGTGCGCGGCGAAATTGCTGAGCACGTCGATGTGCTGCTGGCCCCAGGCAGACTCGTACTCCTTCTCCTCGACCGTGTAGGTGTCGGAGGGGTCCACCTCGCCGCGGAAGAGCCGGGCGACGTCCTGCATGGACAGCGTGTCGCTCAGCGCGCGCTCGTCCTCGGTGAGGCGGTACACGGTCACCTTCTTCGAGGAGTCCACGACGATCTTGCCCTTGTCGAAGAGCATCTCCAGGCGGTCGGTGCCGATGATGTCGTTGGTGGAGGTCATGAAGTGGCCGGTCGCGCCGTCGCCGAAGTCGACCAGCGCATTGACCTCGTCCTCGGTCGCGATGTCGCGCCGGAAGCCGAAGGCGAGCTTCGCGAACACCTTCTGCGGCGTGCCGCACAGCCACTGCCACAGGTCCAGCTGGTGCGGGGCCTGGTTGACCAGCACGCCGCCGCCCTCGCCGCCCCAGGTCGCGCGCCACTCGGACTGGTCGTAGTAGCCCTGCGGGCGCCACCAGGTGGTGATGATCCAGGAGGTGTGGCGCAGCGCGCCGAGCTCACCGGAGTCGATGAGCGCCTTGAGGTCCGTGTAGACGGGATTGGTGCGCTGGTTGAACATGATCGCGAAGGTGGTCTCGGGATGCTCGGCCGCGAAGGCGTTCATCTCCTCGACCTGCTTCGTGTAGACCCCGGCCGGCTTCTCGGTGAGGGTGTGGATGCCCTTGCCGATCGCGGTGATCGTCATCTCCGGGTGGAGGAAGTGGGGGACGGTGGTCACCACGGCGTCGACGTCGCCGGAGTCGAGCATCGCGAGGTGGTCGTCGTAGAAGGGCACGCCCGGGTGCTTCTCCGCGGCGAGCTCCTTCTTCGCGGGGTCGACGTCGGCGATGGCGCCGAGGGTCATGCCCGGCACCCTGCCCTCGCTGATGACACCGGCGTACATGCCGCCCTGGGTGCCGAGTCCGATGATGCCGAGCCGAACGTTCTTCTCCGACATGCTGTCTCCGTTCTGTGGTGGGTGGTCGTGGTCGCCGTGGTCGCCGTGGTCGCCGTGGTCGCCGTGGACGGGTGGACGGGTGGGCGGGTGGGGGATGGTCGTGGTCTGTGGGCGGCGGGGCGGGCGCGGGGCCCGCCGACGGATGCGGTGCCGATGACCTGCGGGCAAGCGGTCTCCGATATGAGCCTACCGCCGTCGGCCGCCTCGATCCGAGGCGCGGCCGACGGCGGGGGCCCGCTCAGGCCTCGCGGTTCTCGGCAGCGGCGGCGTGGCGCTCCTCGAGCAGCGCGACGTTCTCGTCGACCCGCTTCTTGGACAGCGGATACCAGAAGGCCAGCGCCAGCACGGAGGCGAGGGCGAGGCCTGCGGGGAGCAGGGTCGAGAGGTTGTAGATGCCCTCGAGCACGCTCTCGGGCTGCTGCACCCCGCCGGGCAGGTAGCCGATCCAGCCGAGTGCCCAGCCGGAGAGGCCGCCGGCGATCGCCTGGCCCAGCTTGCGGGCCCAGGAGTACATGCCGTAGACCGTGGCGTCGTTGCGCTCGCCGGTGCGGATCTCCTGGTGGTCGATCACGTCGGTGATGAACGCCCAGATGAGGATGTTCAGCGCCGCGACGCCGAGCATCAGCAGCGCGTAGCCGACCATGAACACGTAGGGGCTGTCGGTGCGGATCAGGAACAGTGCCACGCCCGAGAGGACGGCCAGCGTCATGCCGACCACGCCCACCTCCTTCTTCCCGAAGACCTTGGCGAGCTTGGAGGCGAAAGGCACCAGCAGCAGGGTGGGGGCGAGGCCCACGAAGTTGACCGCGCTGAGCAGCTGGCCGTTGTTGAAGTACTCGTTGAGCAGGTACGGCATCATGCCGCCGAGCATCATGAAGGCGATCAGCATGAACAGCGACGTCGCGATGAGGCCGGTCAGGCCGCGGTTGGTGACCAGGGTGCCCATCATCTGCACGAAGCCCATGCGCTGCTCGCGGGGCTTGGGAGGCGTCTCGATCCGCTCCTCGACGTTCACGAAGCACAGCAGGTAGCAGATGACCGCGAGGATGCCGCAGCCGGCGGCCGCCAGCATCATCCGGGTGCCGGAGATCTCCGAGCGGCCGGCGACCTGGACGAACACGATCAGCGGCAGGAGCACGGAGATCGCGAGGTTCGCGAGGGTGGCGCCGAGGGAGCGGAACACCGAGAGCGAGGCGCGTTCACCGGGCTTGTTCGAGATCACCGAGGCCATCGAGCCGTAGGGGATGTTGATCAGGGTGTAGAAGACCGAGCCCCACAGCACGTAGGTGACGATCATCCAGCCCAGGCGGGTGCCGTAGCTGCCGTCCTGCAGGAAGGGCGAGAACATCAGGAACGCGGCGACGGTGACCGGCAGGCAGATGCGCAGCAGCCACGGCTTGAAGCGGCCCGAACGGCCCGGCTTCATCACGTCGATGAGGCGACCTGCGCCCACATCGGTGAAGGCGTCGAGGATGCGGGCGGCGAAGAGCAGGGTGCCCACGTGCGCGGCGTTGATGCCCATGACATTGGTGTAGAAGATCAGGAAGAACGTGGACTGGAGGATGAACGTGAAGTCGTTCCCCCAGTCGCCGAACATGTAGCCGATCTTGTCCCGGAAGCCGAAGGGGCGCTGGCCCGTCGGCGTCGTCGACATCGGCGGGGCGGGCTTCCCCGGTGTGGGAAGAGTGTGCTGCGGGATGCTCATCGTCGTGCTCCTCGAGGCTCATCGTTGAGTAGCGGCGAGCGTCCGGGCGCCTCTGGGCGCCGGGGTGCTGACTCGCTGTGCTCGCCGGGGGCAGCCGGGCGAGCGGTGGTCCGAGTCTGGCGAGACGGCAACTTCTCACGACCTTGTTGCCAGGAGTTGCACGACGGGAAGCTGCTTCGAAGAGTGTCAACTCATGAGTAGCAATCCGTTCACCTGGGGAGTTGCGATAGTGGGCGCGATGAGAGCCGTGTCACTGCAGCGGCGGCACCGGCGCGGAGGACGGAAATATTGCCGCCGGTTGCCCTCGGGGCTGGGTTTCCCGCCAGGTCCGGGGCGCCGTCGGATCCGGGACGTCGGCAGGCCTGGGACCCTCCCAGGTCCGCGCGCGCGAGGGTCTCGACGCCTCCGGGAGGTCGACGGCGTCGTCGGCGGCACGACGAGGGACGGCCGGGCCACCGGTAAGGGTGACCCGGCCGTCCGGGGGAGTGCGGCGAGGCCGCTCCGCGGCTGCAGCCCTCTGCAGGGCCGCGGCCGCCGTGGGGATCAGTAGAGGTTCAGGAAGGTCTGCAGGATCTCCACGGTGTCCTCGTCCATCTCGTCGGAGCCGTTCTGCTCGGCGCCGACCTCGTGCTGGAGGCCCGCGACGGTCTTCTCGCCGACGGTGCCGTCCTGGTCGGTCCCGACCCAGGCCTGGAGCGCGAGGGTGGTCTCCTCGTTCATCTCGCCGGTCTGCTCCACGCCCAGCCAGTCCTGCAGCGCGGTGACGGTCTTCGGGCCCATCGTGCCGTCGACCTCGAGGGTGCCGGCGACGGAGAGGTCGCCCGTGGCGTGGGAGCCGGCCTCGGACTCCTGCGCCGGCTGCTCCTGCTGCTCCTCCTGCTGTGCCGGCTCCTGCTCCTCCTGCTCGGGCTGCTCGGTCTCCTTGGTGAAGCCGTTCTCGTCGCAGTTGCCGGGGATGCCGTCGCCGTCGCAGCTCCAGTCGCCCTGGGGCTCGGAGCTCTCGCGCTCGGCCGAGCGGTCCGCCTGCTGCTCGGACTCACGGCTCGGCGTGGAGTCCTGCTGGTCGCCGTCCTGCGCGGAGTCCTGCGAGGAATCGGAGTCCGAGGAGTCGGAGTCCGAGGAGTCGGAGTCCTCCGGTGCGGGAGCGCCGCCGGTGTCCGCACCGCCGGTGAGGTGGACGCCGCAGTTCGGCCAGGCGCCGGCGCCCTGACCCGCGAGGACCTTCTCGGCCACCGCGATCTGCTGGCTCTTGGAGGCCTGGTCGGCACTCGGCGCGTACTCGGTGCCGCCATAGCCCTCCCAGGTCTGCTGGGAGAACTGCAGGCCGCCGTAGTAGCCGTTGCCGGTGTTGATGGACCAGTCGCCGCCGGACTCGCACTGAGCGACCTCGTCCCAGCCGCCGGCCGCGTTCGCGGCGGTGCCGGTGCTGAGCATGCCGGCGGCGACGAAGGCGCCGCCGGCGAGGGCGACCGCCGAGCGCGTCAGGCTGCGGCGCATCGGGGAGGCGGTGGGGGTTCTCTTGGCGTGCGTGCTCTGCTTGGACATGGACACGTCCTCTCGCATATCTCGCGGGTGCGCGAAGCCCGCAGGCGGCGGGTCTCGCGGTGTCGAACGTCGGCCACGCTAGGGGGTCCCCTCCCCGTCCCGGCAAGCAGTCCCGGGGGGAGATGACGGAGATTTGACCGTTCCTCGACGCGGCGACAACTCGCGTCTTGACGTCAAGCGGGGCTGTGCCCAGGGGTGATGCTCCGGAGGGTGGGTGGGCGTCCGCGAGTGTGAGATGACCTCGGCGGTGTCGCCCAGGTCACTGCGCAGAGGACGACCGCGCCACGGGCGCCGTCGGCCCCGCAGGCGACGCAGGCGACGCCACCGGCTCCTCGTCCGGCTGCGCGCTCAGCCCGCGTCGGGCGGGTTCAGCACCGCGGCGGCCGCCTCCCGATGCTCGGCAGCGCCGGTCTCGAGCGCGAAGAGCCCGTACCCGATCGGACCGGCGGAGAACATCTCGGCGCAGTGCTCCGCGCAGCGCGGCCAGAGGCGCCCGCCGCCCGCGGTGTAGGCGGCGGTCGCGAGCTCGAACACCTCGGGTGGGGCGCTGACCTGGTGGAACATCAGGTCCTTGGCGGGGTCGCCGATCGCGGCGGTGGTCCAGTCGAGGATCCCCGAGATGCGCTCGCCCTCCACCAGGGTGTGGCCCGGGTAGATCTCGCCGTGGGTGAGCACCGAATGCTGCGGCCAGTAGCTGTCCTCGGCGATCCAGGCCTCCCACCGCTCCCGCAGCGACGCGGCGATCTCGAACGCCCCGGCGACCCTCTCGAGATCTCGGCTCCACGCCTCCCGCACCTCCGTGGGGGTGCGGACCTCGATGCCCGTCGCGGCCGCCTCGTCCTGGTCGATCGCGTGCAGCTGCGCGACGACCGACCCCAGCGATTCCGCATAGGTGCGGGAGGTGATGTCGAGGTGCCAGGTCACCTCGCCGTCGGCGGCGACGCTGAGCGCCGGTTCGCCGGGCAGCAGGGGATAGGCGATCAGGGCGGAGGTGCTGATGCGCCAGTCGGGCACGGCGACCTCGAGCTGCGGTGCGATCGCCGCCAGGAGCCGCCCCTCGACCTCCGCGCGGTCGAGCACGTCGGGCCGGCGGGGGATGCGCAGCACCCAGTCCCGGCCGTCATGAGCCCGGGCGATCGCGACCCGGAAGTCGAGCCCGATCTCCTCGGTGCGCAGGGTGCTCCCGTCGAGGTCGAGACCGTGGGCGGAGGCGAGAGACAGCAGCGCGTCCAGATCGTCGGGAGGGGTGGGGACGTCGTGGTCGGACATCGCCCCAGCGTGCCATCGCGGGTGCGGACGTCGCCAGGGCTTTTCCCCCGCCGCAGGGACGCGTAGCCTTGTCATGTGCGCGGGAGCATGCGACGGAGCATCTACGAGGCGGCAGGCGGCATGGACGCCATGGAGCGGGTCGCCCGGCAGTGGCATGTCGAGGCGCTCGCGGACCCCCTCGTCTCCCACGCCTTCTCGCACGGATACGCCGAGGACCACGTGGACAGGCTCGCGTGCTATCTCGCAGAGGCGCTCGGCGGGCCGGAGGCGTACTCCCGTCGGTACGGTGCCCCCGCGCACGTGGACCGGCTGCATGCGGGCAACGGCTCCCATGAGGAGATGGACGCCGCAGCGATCGCGGCCTTCGCCCGCGCGGTCCGGGCGGCCGCCGTCCCGGAGCCGGCGGCTCGCGCCCTCACCGACTACTGGGCCTGGGCCACTCGCGGGCCGATGGCCGCGCATCCCGACTCCGCTGCCTCGGTGCCCGCCTCGCAGGGGGTCCATCGGTACGGCTGGGGCGGACCGCTGAGCAGCCCCGTTCCCGACCAGGACTCCGACCCGGGCACCGACATCGACCCGGACACCGACACCGGCTCCGCCGAGGGGTGACCATGCGGGCCGCGATCGCCGGGCTGGTCGTGGTCTCCGCCGTCCATCTCGCGGCGCAGCTGCTCGGCCTGGTCGTTCTCGCGGCGCTCACGCAGGTGCTGCTGATGCCGCTGCTGGCGCTCGCACTGTGGCGAGGAACCCGGAGCCCTCGCGCCCGTCTCGTGACCCTGGTGCTCGTCGCCCTCGGCTTCTCCTGGATCGGCGACGTCATCCCGCGCCTGGTCGGCGGGGACGCCGGTTTCCTGGGGATGGTGGGCGGCTTCCTGGTCGCGCAGCTCGTCTACGCGGCGGCCTTCTGGCCGTATCGGCGAGGCTCCCTGCTGGGCGGGGGCCGGACCGATCGCGGGAGGTGGGGGCGCCGTGCGGCACTGCTGCCCTATCTCGCGGTGGCGCTGGTGACCGTCGTGCTGAGCGCAGCGGGGGCCGGGCCGCTGCTGCCGGCGGTGATCCTCTACGCCGGGGCGATCACGGTGATGGCGGTGCTGTCCACCGGCGTGGGCCGTCTCGGCGGGCTCGGCGGCGCGGTGTTCATGGTCTCCGACGCGCTGATCGCCCTGGAGGCCTTCGCTGTCCTGACCCTCCCGGCGCACCCGGTCTGGGTGATGACCACGTACATCACCGCCCAGCTGCTGATCGTGCTGGCGGTGCACCGCCTCGCCGTCCCGCACGTGCGCGGGGGGAGGGTCAGCGACGGCGACTCGCGGCGTGATCCGCCTTGGCCTGCTCCCGCTCGCGATGCTTGGCCTCCTTGAGGGCGAGGTCCTCCTCCTCCTGGGCCACGGTGATGACGTTGCCGCTGGGGTCGGTCGCGACGGTGCCGTCGGGGCGGGTGACCACGAGGCCCGCGGGCTGGTCGTCGGAGCGCTCCCCGCGCTCGTTGTGCGCGAGGCGCGCGTCATGGATCCGGTGGGCGTCGGCCAGCAGGTCGCGCACGTTCTTCTCGGCCACGACGATGTCCTCGTACTTCGCCGGGAGCCCGTCGACGATCTTCTCGTGGGAGATCATGCGGTCGTACATCGCGTCGCGCCGCTCCTCGAAGGTCGCATAGGTCATCTCGATGTATGCCTGCGCCTCGCGGTGGGCGTCGTTCACGGCGGCCTGCGCCCGCCCCTTGGGGGAGAACAGCGAGGCGAGCACCGTGATGGTGAGGACCCCGATGATGACGGTCAGCGAGAGCGAGGTGGTGATCTCGGGGACGGCGTGGATCGGCTCGCCGCCGTTGAGGAAGAACAGCTCGTTCTCGTGCAGCGCGTGGACGACCAGCTTCACGCCGATGAAGGCGAGGATGATCGACAGGCCGTAGGAGAGGTACACCAGGCGGTCCAGCAGGCCGTCGATGAGGAAGTACAGCTGGCGCAGGCCGAGCAGCGAGAACACCGTCGCGGTGAACACGATGTAGGTGTTCTGGGTCAGGCCGAAGATCGCGGGGATCGAGTCCAGGGCGAACAGCAGGTCGGTGCCGCCGATCGCGATCATGACCAGGAGCATCGGGGTGAGGACCCGCTTGCCGTTCTCGATCGTGAAGAGCTTGTCGCCGTCGAACTCGTCGGTCGCCGGCAGGACCTTCTGCACCAGGCGGACGAAGATGCCGTCCTCCTGCTCCGCGTCGGGGTCGTGCTTGAGCTCCTCGATGATCATCTTGGCAGCGGTGTACAGCAGGATCGCGCCGAAGAGGTAGAAGGCCCAGGAGAACGCATCGATCGCGGCCGCGCCGAGCGCGATCATGCCCGAGCGGGCGATGATCGCGAAGGTGATGCCGAACAGCAGCACCTTCTGCTGGTCCTCCCGGGGCACCGAGAAGGCGCCCATGATCACGAGGAACACGAAGAGGTTGTCGACCGAGAGCGCCTTCTCGGTGACGTAACCGGCGAAGTACTCGGTGCCCATGTCCGCGCCGCCGAAGACGAGCACGCCGACGCCGAACAGCAGGGCGATGCCGACGTAGATGGCCGACCAGACGGCGGCTTCGCGGATGGTGGGGATGTGCGCCTTGCGCACGTGGAAGAAGTAGTCGAAGGCCAGGAGGCCGAGGACACCCACGATGGTGAGGGCCCAGACGAGGGGAGAGACGCTCATGGTTCTGCTTTCCGGGGTCGGGTCGTGGACCCGGGTCTCTCCACCCGTCGATCTGCTCGATGGGCCACCGCGCCCGGAGGTCTGATGTCAGTCCTCGTGATGACGTGCGCAGCGTGGCGGATACTCCCCCGTTGCCGACTCGGATTCTACATGGGCGACCCGGCTCCCGGGGAAGGGGCTGCGAGGGGCATCACGGCGCGGCGGGCGACGTCGGATCATCGATCCTCGACCGCGTCCCGCAGCTCCTCCTTGTCCATCTGCGAGCGCCCCTCGACGCCCTGGCGCTTCGCGTCCTGGTAGAGCTGCTCCTTCGTGCGGCCCTCCGCGCCGCTGTGGGAGCGCTCGCCGCCGCGCTCGGACGGGGACTTGTCCTCGAGCGATGTGCGGTCGGCCTCTCGGGACTCGCCCTCCTGCGCACGGGTCTTGTTCACGGTGCGGGCGGCGACCTCCTCGGCCTCCTGCTCGGAGGCGCCCTGCTCGCGCTTCCCCTCCTTGATGTGCTGGTACTGCCGCTCGCGCTTCGCGCTCCAGGCCTCGGGCATCGTGGTCCTCCTCGTGCGGTGGTCCTGCCCTGCGCCGTCGCGGCCACAGGGCGGGGCGGTGTGGTCCCCGACCGACCGGCCGGACGCCTGTGCCCGATCACTCGCGGCGCGAGTCCCCGGACATCGATCCGATGCTGTTGGACGGGGTGGTCCCGTCGCGCCAGCGCAGCAGCGCGCCGACGCCCTCCGGGATCCCGTCGGCGCCCTCCTCGAGGGCGGAGACGGCCGCATCGGTGGCCAGAGCGCCCCGCAGCAGCTCCTCGATGCCGGCCGGTTCGTGGCCGCTGGCGAAGACGAGCTCCTCGACCTGACCGCGCTCGAGCGCCTGGGAGACCTCGCTGGCACCGCCCACGGAGGCGCCGTCGCGGGCCTGGCTCTCCTGGAAGCGGGTGGCGAGCTCCTGCTGGCGCGCGGCGATGAACTCGCCCGTGGCGCGCGTCAGCTCCTCGCGGAAGGGTCCCTTGTCCAAGGGGGCGCCCCGGGATCCGCTGGAGATCTCGATCAGCCGGTCCCGGGTCTCCTTGCCCAGGGCGTCGCGCAGCAGACCCATGGCGCGCACGTCGCCGCTGAGCATGACCATGTCGACCCGGTGCTCGCGCAGCGTCTTCTCGACGGCGGCGGCGACGGCGTCCGCATTGCGCTCCCAGGAGTCCTCGACACGCGCCTGGGAGTTGTTCGCCCGCCATCCGTGCTGGGAGCCGCCGCCCAGGTTCGCCTTGTGCAGCACGTCGTGCCCGCCCTCGACGGTCGCGTCCTCGCCCAGGCCGTTGGGGCCGTGGGCGATCGAGGGGTTCTCCGGGGCGCGCAGGTGGAGGTCGGCTCCGGCCCGATCCACGACGACGAGCAGCTGGCTGACCGCGAACGGGGTCAGCTGCAGCAGCGGGAGCAGCTGGGGGAACTCTCCGCGGTGCGCGGACTCCTGCAGCGGCGGGGCGGGGAGCACCCGGTCCACCAGGATCCCCTCGTCGGTGGCGAAGATCGATCGGCCGTGCCGACCGCCCAGCGGGGACGGGCTCAGCACCGTCTCCTCGATGGCGGCGAGCACCGCGTCGGGTGCGCCGTCGGCGTGCAGGCGGGCACGCATCTGCGCCCACCGCGCCTCGAGCTCGCCGGCCGCGTGCGGATCGGTCCGGGTGGTGTCGAGATGGACCGAGAGGAAGGGGCCGGACTGTTCGAGGACGGGCGTGAGCCAGGGCAGTTTCACAGGGGACCTCCGACGTGCTCGACGTGCGGGGGAGCGAGGGTCCCGATGGGCCTCGTCGCCCCGCCTGGGTCTGCTCAACCCTTCCACGCGGCGTCGGTCCTCGCAAGCAGGAGCCGCGGGGGCGGGACTCCTCAGACGGGTGTCGAGGATCCCGACGGGAGCGCGGCGTCGACGGGCTCCTCCGCCTGCAGCAGGGCCCCCAGCCAGCGGGCGATGCGGCGAGCGGCGGAGACCTCCAGCGCGTCCTCGACCTCGGGGTTGTAGTTGGTGTTGGTGTTGATGTCGTAGGGGACGGTGCGGCCGTCGACCGTCCTCATGTACTCGACCCCCGCGATCTCGATGCCGAGCTCCGCCAGCAGCGCCGCGAAGCGCCGGATCAGCGGATCCTCGGCGGTGACCTCCGGACGGAGGCGGAACATCGGCTCGGACGACGGGAGCGCGCAGGCCTCGGCGGGGCACAGCTCGAAACCGCCCTGCGAGGTGTCGACCCGGACCGCGTACACGAACTCGCCCCCGACGAACTCCGCCCGCGTGATCGCGGGCTCCTCGGAGACCAGCAGCTCCTGCAGCAGGGTGATGCCGTCGGCCGCCTCCTCGAAGTCCGCCCCCCGGACGTAGGCCGCGAAGGACTCGTGGTCGTCGAAGCGTCGGACCCCCAGGCCCTTGCCGCCCTGGTTGTGCTTGGTGAGGAAGGGGGCCTCGAAGCCCTGGGCCGCCTCCACCAGTCCCTCGCGTCCGAACACCGCGAGGGTGCGGGGGACGTCGAACCCCGCCCGCCGCAGGGCGGCGTGCTGGAGGATCTTGCTGACCTCGAGATCGGCGATCGGCTGGCCGTTGACGACCCGTCGGCCCCAGGAGTGCGCCCAGGCGGTCACCGAGCGGGCGGCGTCCTTCGCCAGCGGTGCCCCGCGGGTGTGGGAGGAGGCGCTGAGCCGGGACCAGATCACGCCGCGCGGCGGCTCCGCGTCCAGGTCGAGGGTGCCCGTGCCGAGCGGCCATTCCACGAGCGGCACGCCCTCGGCCTCGAAGGCCCGGCGGAAGGGCGGCAGCCACTCGGGGTTGTCGTGCAGCACGTGCACCGCGGGCTGCGCTGCGGCGGACGGGTCGGGCATCATCTGCTCCTTGGGGTGACGAAAGCTGACCTTCAGCGTAGTCGCTGCGGCCGCGGTGCAGTCGCTGCGGCCGCGCCCCGTGGGCGCGAGCCGGCCCGGGGGAGCGCGGGTCAGGCGGTCCCGGGGCGGGGCGCCGTGCGGTGGCGCCCGATGGGCAGCATCAGCGGAGTGCCCGAGACCGGGTCGGTGATGATCCGGCTGTCCAGACCGAACACCGCCGCCACCCTCGCCTCGGAGAGCACCTCCGCCGGCGGGCCGCAGGCGGCGACCTCGCCGCCGGCGATCATGACCAGCTGATCGCTGTACCGCGCGGCCAGGTTCAGGTCGTGCAGCACCATCGCGACCGTGATCCCGCGGACATGGTTGAGGTCCGTCAGCAGATCCAGCACCTCGATCTGGTGGCTCACGTCGAGGAAGGTGGTGGGCTCGTCCAGCAGCAGCAGGTCGGTGTCCTGGGCCAGCGCCATCGCGATCCACACCCGCTGCCGCTGGCCGCCGGAGAGCTCGTCCACCGGCCGCTCGGCGAGGTCCGCGGTGCGGGTAGCGTCCAGCGCCGCGGCGACCGCCTCGTCGTCGGCGGCGGACCACCGCGAGAAGATCCCCTGATGGGGGTGGCGCCCCCGCCCCACCAGGTCCGCGACCGTGATCCCCTCGGGAGTGATCGGGGCCTGGGGCAGCAGGCCCAGCGTGCGGGCCAGCTGCTTCGCGGGCATGCGGTGGACCTGCTCCCCGTCGAGCAGCACCCGGCCGCGGCGCGGGGTGAGCAGACGGGACATGGAGCGCAGCAGCGTGGACTTGCCCGAGGCGTTGGCGCCCACGATCGCGGTCACCTTCCCCGGCAGCAGATCCAGGTCGAGCCCCTCGATCACGGTGCGCTCGCCGTAGCCGAGCGTGAGGTCCTGCACCTGCAGGGTGTGGTCGGTGGTCACAGGGAGCTCCCTCGACGGTTGACGCGGACGATGAGGTACAGCAGGTAGGGCGCGCCGAGCACGCCGGTGACGACGCCGACCGGGTAGCGGGTCCCGGTGGCGAACTGGCCCACCAGGTCCGCGACCAGCACCAGCAGGGCGCCGACCGCGGCGGCGGGGAGCAGCGGTGAGCTGCCGGGGCCGACGATCCGGGCGGCGATCGGGCCGGCGAGGAAGGCGACGAAGGCGATCGGGCCGCTCGCGGCGGTCGCGAAGGCGATCAGGCCCACCGCGGCGACCACCACGACCAGGCGGGTGCGGCCCACCCGCACGCCGAGCGCCTGGGCGGTGTCGTCGCCGAGCTGGGTGGCGCGCAGCTCCGCTCCCCGCGACAGCAGCACGGGACCGAGCACCACGAGCGCCGCCAGCACCGGCAGCGCCTGCTCCCAGGAGGTGTTGTTCAGGCTCCCGGTCAGCCAGCGCAGCGCCTCCTGCAGGTCCCACTGGCCCGCCTTCGACAGCACCCAGTCGGTGAGGCTCGTGAGCATCGCGGAGATGCCGATGCCCACCAGGATCAGCCGGGTCCCGACCACGCCGCCGCGGTAGGAGAGCAGGTAGATGGCCAGTGCCACCGCCAGCCCGGCCACGATGGCCAGCAGCGAGACCGCGGGGCCGGACAGTCCCAGGATCACGATGCCGAAGGCCGCGGCGGCGCTCGCCCCCGAGGAGATGCCGATGATGTCCGGGCTCGCCAGCGGATTGCGGAGCATGGTCTGGAAGGTCACCCCGCCCAGCCCGAAGCAGGCGCCCGCCAGCACCGCGAGCACGGCGCGCGGGAGGCGCAGCCTGCCCACGGTGAAGCTCGCTCCGGGCACGTCCTGGCCCTGGAGCACGGCGATCACCTCCGCGGGCGGATAGGTGGTGCGCCCGACCATGAGGGTCAGGCAGAACACGGCGAGGATCGCCGCGGTGAGCGCGCCGATGGTCAGCGCGGCGCGGCGACCGCGCCGCCGGCGCACCGCGGCGACGCGCTCGAGGGTGGTCGGGGTGCTCACAGGTGGGCCAGCTTCTGCCGGCGCACGATGGCGATGAAGAACGGAGCGCCCAGCAGGGCGGTGACGATGCCGACGGCGAGCTCGTCCGGGCGTGCCACGATGCGGCCCAGCACGTCCGCGGCGGTCAGCAGCGCCGCGCCCGCGACGGCGCTGAAGGGCAGCAGCCAGCGGTGGTCGGAGCCGATCAGCAGCCGGCAGGCGTGGGGGACCACCAGGCCGACGAAGCCGATCGGGCCGGTCACGGCGGTCGCCGCGCCGCACAGCACCACCGCTCCGAGGGCGGAGACGGCGCGGGTGAGCGCGACCCGCTCGCCGAGTCCGGCGGCGAGCTCGTCGCCGAGCGCGAGCGTGTTCAGGCCGCGCGCGCTGAGCAGGCACAGCACCAGACCCACCAGCAGGAAGGGGCCCACCTGCTGCAGGGACGCGTAGGTGCCGCCGCCCACGCCGCCGATCTGCCAGGAGCGCACGCTGTCGCCGATGTCGGAGCGGGGGAGCACCACGGCGCTGATGAACGAGGTCAGGGCCGCGCCGGTGGCGGCGCCGGCGAGGGCGAGCTTGAGGGGCGTGGCACCGCCCTGCCCGAGCGAGCCCAGGGTGTACACCAGCAGCGCGGTCAGGGCGGCGCCGAGGATCGCGACCCAGATGTAGGAGGAGGCGGCGGCGAGACCGAACCACGCGATGCCGACCACCACCGCGAGGGAGGCGCCCGTGTTGATGCCGAGGATGCCGGGATCGGCCAGCGGGTTGCGGGTCACGCCCTGCATCACCGCGCCGGAGACGCCGAGCGCGGCACCCGCGAGGACGGCGAGCAGGGTGCGGGGGACGCGCTTGGCGACCGCGGCGGGACCGAAGCCGTCGGTGGACCCGCCGAGGGCGGCGAGGATGTCCCCGGGGCCCACCTCGCGCGATCCGATCGTCACCGAGCAGGCGGCGATCAGCACCAGCGCCGCCGTGAGCAGGAGCAGTCGGAGCGCGCGAGCGCGGGACGAGCGCCGCAGGAGAGCGGAGGTCGTCCCGTGCGCGGTGGGAGCGGTGGTGGTCATGGAGCGGTGCCGGCCCTCGAGGGAGCGCTGATCAGGCGGAGGCGCCGGCCGCGCGCTCGAGCTCGACGAGGTACTCCTCGAGGATGTACGAGATCGCCAGCGGGGTGGGGTTCGCGGCGGTGCCCAGCGGGCTGTCACCGGGCAGGTGCACCACGGCGCCGTTCCTCACGGCCGGCATCTGGGAGAGCAGCGGATCCCCTTCCAGGGCCTCGACCAGCGCCGCGTCCCCGTAGGTCACGATGATCTCGACGTCGTCGAACACGTCGGCCTGCTCCGCGCTCACCGAGGAGGAGAACTCCTCGGTCTCGGCGGAGGCGTCCTGCACGCTCTTCGCGATCGTCATCCCGAGGTCCTCGAAGAACATGGTGCGGGTGTCGTGGGCGGTGTAGAAGTTCACCGTGGACAGGTCCGAGGTGTCCACGTGGGTGAGGAACATGACGGACTTCCCCTGGATCCCGGGGTGCTCCGCGACGGCGGCCCCGATCTGCTCCTCGAGCTCGGTGATCAGGGCCGCGCCCTCGTCCGCCAGGCCCAGGCCCGCGGCGTTGACGGTGATCATGTCCCGCCACGAGGTGCCCCAGGCGACCTCGGGGAAGGGGATCGTGGGGGCGATCTCGGAGAGGGTGTCGTAGTCCTCCTGCGTGAGCCCGGAGTAGCCGGCGAGGATCACCGACGGGCCGGTGTCGGCCACTCCCTCGAAGTCGATGCCGTCGGACTCGTCGAACAGCACCGGGGTCTCGGCGCCGAGCTCCTCGAGCTTCGCCTCGACCCAGGGCAGCAGGCCGTTGTCGTCGTCGTCGCCGAAGTTCGCGGCGGCCATCCCGGCGGGGACGACGCCGAGGGCGAGGGGCACCTCGTGGTTCGCCCAGGCCACGGTGGTGACGACGTCCACGGTCTCGGGGATCTCCGTGGTGCCGAAGGCGTGCTCGACGGTGGTCGCGCCGCCGGCATCGGTGCCGTCCGCGCCGTCCGCCCGGTCCCCGCCGTCCTGCCCGGAGCTGTCCGAGGAGCATGCGGCGAGCACGGCGGCCAGAGCGGCGGCGGAGCCGCCGGCGAAGAGACGACGGGACAGGAGGGTCATGGGGACACCTTTCGGGGGACCGCGGAGCGGCGAGGGGCCGAGCCCGGGCGGGGTCGGAGCTGCGAGGAGGTGTCCCCTGGCGGGGCGCGGTCCGGGGCCTCGCCGCGCAGGGCGAGGGGTGCCGGGGCCCGACGGCCGACGGAGGCGCCTCGATGCACAGCTTAGGTTTGCCTCACCAAAGTTAGTGCGTGGACGCGCTGTCCGCAAGTTCGCGGAGGGGGCGGCCGGTGGTGCAGTGCGGGCGGGAGCAGGGTGGTCGCCTCGCGCGCACGGGGGAGTGTGCGCGAGCTCACGCCGAGGTGCCCCGGCCGGGAGGCGCGGCGGGCGGCGGCTCTCGGCACCGGGGATCGTCCGGTCCTCGCCAGGGACGTCACGGCACCGGTGGCGGCTCCTCAGACGCCGACGCCCGCGAAGGCACCCCGGAAGCGCGCCGCCGGATGCTCCGCGGGCAGCGTGTCCGTGCCGTTCAGCCGGCTGCGCAGCGTGCCGCACTGCTCCGGCAGCCGCCCGCGCTCCCGCAGGATCGGAGAGACCAGCTCGGCGAAGTCGCGGACGGTGTCGTAGGAGTGGTACTGGCGCAGGTTGATGCCGTCGATGCCGTCGACGTCGAGCCAGTGCTCGATCGCATCGGCCACCACCTCGGGGGTGCCGGCGACGAAGAAGCGGTCCTGCCACGCCTCGTCCACCGAGTCCAGCAGCTCGCCGACGGTCGAGGCGCCGCTGCGGCGGCCGACGGGCGTGTCCGGGGGGGAGCCCCTCGGCCTCGAGGGCCTCGGCGATGGTCCGGTCGCGGGGATGGTCCATGGCGCGGATCGGCACGGACTGGTGCACGAGCATGCCCTCGGTGGAGCGGTGCTCCCTGTACTGGGCGAGCTTCGCGTCCACCTCCTGCTGGGTGCGGCCGGTGATCACCGCGGCCTGCACGACGAACTTCGGATCGGAGGGATCGCGGCCGGCCTCCTCGGCGGCGGCGCGCACGGCGGGGACCGTGCGCTCCCGCACCCGGGTCTACTCCCAGGGCAGCGGATCCACCGCGGCGACCGATCCGCTGGTCCAGCAGCTGGTGGGACGGCTGTCGGCGAAGGTGGCCTCCGCCCAGGACGCCGTCCTGGCGGCCGCCCGCGCGCTCTGCCTCGCCCAGAGGGCCGTCGGCACGCAGGACCAGCAGCGGCTCACCGATGAGGCGGAGCTGCGCACCGTCCAGGCGCAGATCACCGCGGTCGCGGACGTCCTCTCGGTGACCACCGAGCTGTTCGAGGTGGGAGGGGCCTCGGCGACCTCGCGCGGTCGAGCACTGGACCGCCACTGGCGCAACGCCCGGACCCTGGCCTCGCACAACCCGGTCATCTATCAGGAGCGGGCCGTCGGGGACCGGCTCCTGAACGGGACCGACCTGCTGTACTTCTGGTCGACGGGGGAGACGCGGCCCGGGGCCGCGGACGCCGAGCGCGGAGGCCGCCTCAGAAGCTGAAGTCGCGGAACAGCACCACGGCCAGACCCAGCCCCACCACGAGGTTCACGAGCGTCGCGGCGGCGAACACCACGATCGGCTTCCACCCGGACTCCCGGATGCTGGAGGCGTTGAACTCGAGGCCGATCGAGACGAAGGCGAGGGTCAGCGCCCACACCTGGATCTCCTTGGCGGCGTCCAGGCGCGGCTCGAGCTGCTCGGCGCTCAGCGTCTCCCCGAGCGCGGTGGCGATCACCGAGGCGAGCAGGAAGCCGAGCACGAACTTCGGGAACCTCTCCCACAGCATCGCCAGGGACCGTCGGTCACCGAACCGGCCGGGCCGCGCGGCGCCGTCGGCCGGCGCGACGCGGAAGGAGAAGTAGAGGGTCAGCAGGACCGCGACCACGCCCAGCAGGGCGTTCTGGGTGACCTTGACGATCGAGGCGATCTGCAGCGGCTGCTCCCCGGCGACCGCGCCCGCGGCCGTCACCGCGGCCGTGGTGTCGATGTTCCCGCCGATCCAGGCCCCCGTCACCGCCGGCGGCAGGCCCATCAGGTCCGCGAGCCAGGGCAGCAGGAAGATCGAGGGCACCGCGAAGACGATCACGAGCGTCGCGGTGTAGGCGAGCTGCTCCTTCTTCGCCTCGACCGCGCCCGCGGCGGCGACCGCCGCGGAGACCCCGCAGATGGACAGGGCGGAGGCCAGCAGCGCCCGCAGCTTGTCGTCCAGGCCGAGCAGCCCGGCGAACCACCAGGTGAACAGGAACACGACGGTGATCAGCAGGATCGCCTGGACGACCGCGGGACCGGCCGCCCGGACCACCACCGCGAAGTTCACGGTGGCGCCCAGCAGCACCAGGCCGACCTTGATGAACAGCTCCGTGCGGAACGCGGCGGCCATCCGTCGTCGCAGCCCCGCGAGGGAGAGGACCGCGTTGGCGGCGAACCCCAGCGCGATCGCATAGACGGGATACTCGACGGCCTCCGCCACCTGCCCGATCGCGGTGCCGGCGGCGACCGCGGGCACGAGGTCGGTGAGGACGGAGACCGCTCCGGCGAGGAGCAGCACGATCACCAGGCCGAGGGCGGTCCAGAGCGGCGAGGTCGTGGCCCCGGGCTCCGGAGGCTCGCTCGGTGCCGGATCGCGCTGCTCGGGAGCCGTCGAACCGCCGGACGCGGGGTGCGCGGCGCTCATGGGATCAGCTCCGGGCCGATCAGGCCGAGCATGCAGGCCGCGAAGATCAGCAGGCCCGCGATGGTCGCGATCCAGTCCTCGGTCAGCGAGAACCGCTTGTGGTCATCAGGGTGCTCAGCGTGCTCAGGGTGCTCGGGGCGGTCGCTGCGGCTCACCGCTGGCTCCTTCGGATCGAGAGGTCCCGGGGATCCGGCCCTCCCGGAGGGGTCGGGCCGGACCTTGGCACCCTAAGCCATCCGCGGTCTCCTCCGCGGTGCCGCACCAGGTCGTTCCCCGTCCGTTCCCCGAGACGTCGGGCGGCGGTCACTCCCGTCGTGGGCCCGCCCGCAGCGGGCTCTCCCGTCGGGGGTCACCCCTCGTCGACGTGCTCGACGCCCGCGGCGCGGGCCACCTCGCGCCAGTCCTCGGCGAGGGACGCCACGGTGGCGTGGGCGTTGAGCCCGCTGGGCTGCGGCACCACCCACAGCTGCACCGCCTCCGGCCAGCCCTCGATCCTCGAGGCGTCCTGCCGGCCCGGACGGGCCCGGGGCTGCGCATAGGCGGTGCGGAACGCGGTGATCCCGGCGATCGCGACCGCCCGTGGCCGCAGAGCGTCCAGCCGGGGGACCAGGTCAGCGCCGCCGCGTCGGAGCTCCTCGCGTCCCAGCTCGTCGGCGCGCGCGGTGGCGCGACCTATCAGATTGGTGATGCCGATGCCGCGGCGGTGGAGGTCCTCCTCGTCCTCGGGATCCAGGCCCCGTGAGGCGTCGACCGGGCGCGAGGTCAGGCCCGCCCGGTGCAGAGAGGGCCAGAAGCGGTTCCCGGGACGGGCGAAGGGGGCGTTGACCGCCGCGGTCCACAGGCCCGGGTTGATCCCCACGATGAGCAGCCGCAGCGACGCGCCGTGCTCCGGGCCGGGCAGCACGTCGTCGATCGCGTCCGGATCGGGGGTCGCGAAGGCGGCGAGATCCTGCCGGGTGGGCTTCCGGCCGGCCAGCGGGGAGGGGCGCCGAGTGCTCATCCCGGCACTGTACCGACGGGCCCACGGCGCGCGTAGCCTGAGCCCATGCGCGCCATGGAGGCAGGACGACTGCACGTGATCGCCGGCCCGATGTTCGCCGGCAAGAGCGAGGAGCTCCTGCGCCGGGTCCACCGCGCCCGGCTGGCGGGCCTGCACGTCGAGGTCGTCGGCCACGCGCTGGACGATCGCGGCGGCGCGGACCGCCTGAGCACTCACGTCGGGCGCAGCGCCCCGGCGCGGATGCTCCAGGTCGCGCAGGAGCTGCTGCCCCTGGCCGATGCGGAGCACCCGGACATCCTCGCGATCGACGAGGCCCAGTTCTTCGGCCCCGACCTGGTGCCGATCCTGGAGCGCCTGCTGGACGCCGGGATCCAGCTCGAGGTCGCCGGGCTCTGCCTCACCTACGACGGCGGGCCGTTCGAGCCGCTGCCCACCCTGATGGCGATGGCCGAGGAGGTCGTGAAGCTGACGGCGGTGTGCACCGTCTGCGGCGCAGACGCCGCCTTCCACGTCCGCCTCGTCGAGGACGGCTCCGACGCGCTGCGCGCGACCGCGGCACAGGTGGGTGGGGTGGAGTCCTATCAGGCGCGGTGCCGCAGCCACCGGATCGACGCGGCACCCGCGCCCGGGCAGGAGCCGATCAGGTGATCGGCTCCGTGCCCTCCGAGACGACCTCGATGCCGTCGAGGTCCCACTGCCCGTCGATGCGGCGCACGTAGTAGCGCATCTGCACCTCGACCGACTCCCCGCCGTCCGAGTAGCTCTCGGTGACCTCGAAGATCGCGTATCCCTGACGGTTGATGCGGTCGTCGACCTCGTAGTCGATCCCGCGGACACCGCCCACCTGCTCCTCGAAGACGGGGCAGCTCGAGAGCCCGGTCGCGTCGCGGAAGTCCTCCGTGGTGGAGTCCATGAACAGCTCGCAGTCCGTGGTCGCCAGCGAGGTGTAGAAGTCCTCGAGCGTCGACTGCGGATCGCCGCGCGTGAGCAGCTGGAATGCGATGATCGCCGCGAGAACGGCCACCACGAGCAGCCCGGCGGCGGCCGCTCCTCCCAGCAGCAGCCAGTGCCAGAGCGGCCGGCCGGTCCGCCCCGAGGGCGCGGGCATCGGGCGCCCCTGCGGTGCCTGTGCGTGGACCATGTGTTCCCCCGGGACTCCGTGCGAGCTCTGAGGGCAGTATCCCGCATGCCCCGTCCCCGGGGCGCGGGGAGGGCTCCGCCGCCTCCGCGCCGGGTGTCGGGGCTCGCCTCGCACGGCGCGGGCACCTCAGTCGCTAGCCTGGCGCGCATGATCGCCTCAGCAGACCAGGGCCCGTTCGGATCGCCGACCAGCAGGGACGGCGCCGGGTTCCTCGCGCCGTCGGCCGTGCGCTACGAGGGCGCCGCCGGCGAGCGGGACGAGACGCCGCTGCCGGTGCTTCCGGGCGTGGAGGAGGTGCGCGGCCGCACCATCGCCGAGCACGAGGTGCTGCGCTGGTTCGTGCACCCGGTGCTGGACGCGGCGCAGACCTGGGGCGCGACCCACGTCGCCCTCGACCTCGTGCTCGAGGACGGCAGCCGCCTGTCCGACCACTCGCCGCGCGACCAGTACGGGACCGAGGCCACCGCGCGCGGGCTCGGCGAGGGCAGGATCCTGCTCGCCGCGCAGTGGAACGACGTGCAGGTGGATCTCTCCGCCGTCGTGGGCCGCACCATCTCCGAGGTGCTGGTGGTGCTGGAGGCGCCGGAGGATCCCGAGGCAGGTCTCCTCGACGCGGCCGACGGCGAGGACCCCGGCGAGGACGCGCAGGCGCGGCTCAGCGGCTGGATCGACGGGCCGTACCTGGGGCCGCCGCCCGCCGACCCGCCGCTCGCGGACCCGGTCGCCTGGGTCGACACCCGGCGCGGCACCAACGCCTCCGGCGACTTCTCGCGCGGGAACACCCTGCCGCTGACCGCGCTGCCGAACGGCTTCGCGCTGTTCACCCCCGCGACCGACGCCCGCACCCGACGGTGGGTGTACGAGTACCACCGCGCGAACGGGGAGGACAACCGGCCGCGCCTTCAGGGCATGGCGCTGTCCCATCAGCCGAGCCCCTGGATGGGGGACCGCCACCAGTTCATGATGATGCCGCTGCTGGGCCGGGATCCCGATGCCACTCCGGCGGCGCGGTCCCGCGGCTTCGACCACGCCGCCGAGACCGCCGGGCCGGACCTGTACGAGGTCGCACTCGACGGCGGCATCGGTCTGCGGCTCGCTCCGACCGACCACGGAGCGGTCTGCGAGATCGCGCTGCCCCCGCAGGCCGAGGGCCGCCATCTGCTGCTCGAGGGCGTCGACGACCATGCCCGGCTCGACGCCGCCGGCGCCGTGTTCGACGGGCAGGTGCGCGCCTGGATCGACTCCGGCCCCGAGCAGGGGTACGGCCTCGCCGACGGGGCGACCCGCATGTACCTGCTGGCCGAGGTCGAGCCGGCACCGATCTCCGTCCGCGCCGCGCGCGGCGAGTCGGGCGGCAGCGTGCTCACCTTCGCGCCCGGCACCGAACGGGTGACGGTGCGCCTGGCGACCAGCCTGCTGGGGACCGAGCAGGCACGGCGCACCTTCGACCAGGAGCTCGCGGGCCGCGACATCGAGCAGGTGCGCGAGGCCGCTCACGCCGCGTGGGCCGAGAGGCTGCAGGTGATCGAGGCGCCCGACGCCACTCCTGCCCAGCGCCGCACCCTGTACGGGAACCTCTACCGCCTGAACCTGTATCCCAGCTCCCACTGGGAGAACGCGGGCACCTGCGAGCGGCCCGAGCCCGTGCACGCGAGCCCGGTGCTCCCGGTGCGCGGCGCCGCCACCGACACCCGCACCAACGCCCAGGTGATCCCGGGGAAGCTCCATGTCAACCACGGCTTCTGGGACACCTACCGCACCGCCTGGCCGGCGTACGCGCTGCTGTACCCGCAGCTCGCCGCCGAGCTCGCCGACGGCTTCGTCCAGCAGCACCGCGAGGGCGGCTGGATCGCCCGCTGGTCCTCGCCCGGGTACGCGGACCTGATGACCGGCACCAGCAGCGACATCGCCTTCGCCGATCTGCAGGTCAAGGGCGTGCCGCTGCCCGATCCGCACGCCGCCTACGAGTCGGGGCTGCGCAACGCGACCGTCGCCCCGGTGTCTCCTCAGGTGGGTCGCAAGGGCAACGAGCGCGCGGTCTTCACCGGCTACGTCGACACGGACACCCGAGAGTCCGTGTCCTGGGCCCTCGAGGCGCACATCAACGACGCCGGGCTCGCCGCGCAGGCCCTGCTGCTCGCCGACCGCGCCGAGGAGGAGGGGGAGGCGGACGCCGCCGCCCGACTGCGCGAGGAGTCGCACTACCTGCGCGCCCGCAGCCTGAACTATGCGCTGCTGTTCGATCCGGAGATCGAGTTCTTCCAGGGGCGCCGGCCGGACGGCTCCTTCGCGCTCGGCCCCGAGGAGTACGACCCGCGCGTCTGGGGCGGGGACTACACCGAGACCGACGGCTGGAACTTCGCCTTCCACGTCCCGCACGACGGCGAGGGACTGGCCGCCCTGTACGGCGGGCGGGACATGCTGCGCGGCCGGCTGGAGGAGTTCTTCGCGACCCCCGAGCGGGCCGATCTGCCGGGCACCTACCGCACGGTGATCCACGAGATGGTCGAGGCGCGGGAGGTGCGGATGGGCCAGTTCGGCATGTCCAACCAGCCCTCGCACCACATCCCCTTCCTGTTCCATCACACCGGCGCGCCGGAGGAGGCCTCGCGGATCGTGCGCGAGGTGCACCGGCGCCTGTTCGTCGGTGAGCGGATCGGCCAGGGCTATCCGGGGGACGAGGACAACGGCGAGATGAGCGCCTGGTGGCTGCTCACGGCGCTGGGCCTGTACCCGCTCCAGCTGGGCACCGGCCGGTACCACCTGGTGGCGCCGCTGTTCCCGCGGGCGACCGTCCACCCCCTCGGCGGGGAGGCCTTCACCGTGACCACCGAGTCGTCCTCCCCGGAGGATGCCTGCATCGTCGCGATGACCGTCGAGGGCGAGGAGCACCGTGGGGCCTGGATCGACCACGCGGCCCTGCGCGGACGCCTCCACCTCACCCTCGCGGCGGAGCCCGCCGACTGGGGCGAGGTCCCGCCCTCGCTCAGCGCCCCGGGGGAGCGCCCGCAGCCGCTGCGGGACCTGTTCGCGACCACGGCGGAGAACCCGCTGCTGGATGACGACTCCCGCACCGAGCAGGCCTTCGACTCCGCGAGCGCGGTCATCGACCTGCCGGTGCTCGGCGAGCCGCTGCAGGCTCGCTTCCTCACCCTGACCTCCTCCGCCGAGAGCGACGGGGACCCGATCGCCTGGCGTCTCGAGGGATCGACCGACGGACGGGACTGGGAGCTGCTCGACGCCCGCAGCGCCCAGCAGTTCCGCTGGCGCCGCCAGACCAGGCCCTTCGAGATCGGCGCTCCGCGGCCCTGCACGCATCACCGGCTCGTGGTCACGACATCCCAGGGTCCGCTGCGACTCGCGGAGATCGAGCTGCTCGCCTGAGCCTCGGCGGGGCGGCGCACCAGGCCGCCCCGCCCGCTGAGCGGGGTGCCCGCGCGGCGGTCCCGCAGCACCCACGGCAGGGTCATCAGCGACCACACCACCGCGATCAGCACCGCCTCCAGCAGCAGGTACTGCGGCCACGGGCCCAGCAGGTCCAGGATCGAAGGGCCGGCGGGAGCGCGGTTGAGGTAGCCGTAGTTCGCGCCGGTCAGGGCGTTGCCGGTCACCGCGATCAGCGCCCACCCCACGGTCACCGCGAGGGCGACGGCGCAGCCGCGCCAGGTGGGCCGGTATCCGAGTCCCCACACCAGCACCACCGGGGCGAGCACTCCCGCGCCGTGCGCGATCCAGTACTGCGCGAACTCCAGCGGGATCCACACGAAGTAGTTCACGTCGGGGGTGAGCACGGACTGCAGGTTCAGGGTCAGTCCCCAGAAGTAGGCGACGACGATCGCCCAGCGCGCCTGCAGGATCAGGGCGATCGGGACGATGAAGCGCAGCGCGTCGGAGTAGTGCAGGGGCAGCGACTCGTGGAGGTTCCAGGCCCACGGCATGAACCCCCACAGCGTCCAGAGCGCGGAGTTCACCAGCAGCACCCAGCCGACGAGCCGCAGCGCGCGGTCCACCCGCTCCACAGCGCTGCGCCGCGCCCGACGGACCAGCAGGACCGCGACGAGCACGAGCAGGGCGAGCACGGCCAGGTGCGTGCCGCCGTAGGCGGGCATGTGCCCCAGCGAACCCTCCGCCACCAGCTCGTGCGGGAACGCGGTCGCGCGCACGGAGTCCCCCGCCATCACCCGCACCTCCGCCCACCCGCTCCCGCGACACGGCCGAGCATAGGCGAGCGCCCCGCCGGAGCGGGGCGCTCGCCGCGAGCTGCGCGATCAGGGCCGGGGCCTCGGCGGCGCCGGATCAGGCGGCGGCGGAGCTGCGTCGCAGACCGAGCTCCTTGAGCCCTGTCACCAGCGCCGCGGAGATCAGCGTCCCCACCAGGATCGCGAGCACGAAGCCCCACACCGGGGAGATCGCGAAGGCGACGAAGATGCCGCCGTGCGGGGCCTGGGAGCCGACGCCGAGGGCCATCACCAGCGCCCCGGTGACGGCGCCGCCGGCCATCGAGGAGGGGATCACGCGCAGCGGATCGGCGGCGGCGAAGGGGATCGCGCCCTCGGAGATGAAGGCCGCGCCGAGCAGCCAGGCGGTGGTGCCGTTCTCCCGCTCGACGGGGGAGTAGAGCTTCCGTCGCACCACGGTGGACAGCGCCATCGCGAGCGGCGGCACCATGCCGGCGGCCATCACGGCGGCCATGATCTGGAACGCGGCCTCGGTGCCCTGGGACAGTCCCGCCGTGGCGAAGAGGTACGCGGCCTTGTTGACCGGTCCGCCCAGGTCGAAGCACATCATCAGCCCGATGATCACGCCGAGCAGGATCGCCGACGAGCCGGACATCCCCGTCAGACCGTCCTGCAGCGCGGTCATCAGCGAGGCCAGGGGACGGCCCAGGAACACGAGCATGAGCCCGCCGACCACGAGGGTGGTCACCAGCGGGATGATCACCACCGGCATCAGACCGGCGAGCCAGCGCGGCGGGGTGAGGGTCGTGAACCACAGCGCCACCAGACCGGCCAGCAGGCCGGTGATCAGACCGCCGAGGAAGCCGGCGCCGACGGCGACGGACACGGCACCGCCGATGAAGCCGGGGGCGATGCCGGGCCGGCCGGCGAGGCCGAAGGCGATGTAGCCCGAGAGCGCGGCGACCAGGAAGCCCATGCCGAGGTTGCCGAGGGTGAACAGCACGGCGCCGAGGTAGAGCGCGAGTCCCGCCTTCTCCGTCTGCATCTCCCCGGTCGGACCCTCGTAGGTCAGGTGGTCGGGCAGCGAGCCGAGGGAGAAGGCGGTCGCGACGTCCTCGGCGACGAAGGCGACGTCGAAGCCCGCGATGAGGAAGCCGAGCGCCATCAGCAGACCGCCGGCGGCGACGAAGGGGATCATGTAGGACACGCCGGTCATGACGGCGCCCTGGATCCGGCGCGGCCAGGACTGCCTGCTGCCGGAGTCGGCACCCGCGTCCGAGGACTCGCCGGAGGTCGGGACGCGGCGGGCCGCGGGGTCCGCGGCCGCGGAGACGGCCTCGTCGATCATCTGCGGACCGTGGGAGATGGCGCGCTTGACCGGGTGCTCCACGAGCGGGAGCCCGGCGAAGCGCTCGCGCCCGGAGATGTTCACGTCGGCGGCGACGATGAGTGCGCTCGCCGCGGCGATCTGCTCCTGGGTGAACGGGGTGATGCCGCCGGAGCCCTGGGTCTCCACGTGCAGCTCGATCCCCTTGTCCTTCGCAGCGTTCTCGAGCGACTCGGCGGCCATGTAGGTGTGGGCGATGCCGGTGGGGCAGGAGGTGATCGCCAGCAGCACGGGGGTCCCGTCCTCGGACGTCGAGGTCCCGGCGGCCGCGGCCCCGGCGGCCGCGGTGCTCGCGGTCGCCCCCGCGGCGGCGGCCCCGTCGCCGGAGGCGCCCTCCGGCGCGGCGGGTTCGCCGCTCGCGGGGGCCGCGGCCTTCTCGGGTTCCGGCTCGACGACGCCCATCACCAGGTCCGAGACCTCCTCCGGCGTCGTCGCCGCGCGCAGGTCCGCGAGGAACTCGGGTCGGATCAGGGCGCGGGAGAGCTGGGCGAGGAGCTGGAGGTGCTGGTCGTCGGTGCCGGCGGGCGCGGCGATCCCGATGACGAGGTCCGCAGGGCCGTCGGCGGAGCCGAAGTCGACGGGCTCGGCCAGCCGCAGGAAGCCCAGCGCCGCCTCGTGGACCGCGTCGGTGCGGCAGTGGGGGATCGCGAAGCCGCCCGGCATGCCGGTGGCGAAGGATTCCTCGCGCTTCAGCAGCCCGGCTTCCAGGCCGTCGCGCTCGGCCCGGCCGGTGGCGGAGATGAGATCCGCCATCAGACCGATCACGGCGTGCTT
Source organism: Brachybacterium sp. AOP43-C2-M15 (assembly GCF_052446295.1). Lineage (NCBI taxonomy): Bacteria > Bacillati > Actinomycetota > Actinomycetes > Micrococcales > Dermabacteraceae > Brachybacterium > Brachybacterium sp. AOP43-C2-M15. The sequence continues at coordinate 47,810 of NZ_JBQSWB010000010.1, read as the reverse complement.
GTCCCCGGGAGGCGTCACCTCCAGGCGGACCAGATCGGGGGTCATCAGGGGTCCGGACATGGGGTTCTCCTTCGAACGGTCCCGCGCACGGCGGGACGGGGGTGGTGGGAGCGGGAGGTCAGAGGCGGACCACGGCGGACGGATCCGGTCGCACCTGGTCGGGACGGGGGATGGTGGTGCCGGGGAGGCCCACGGCGGCGGTCCCGTAGGCGAGGGCGCGCGCGAGCCGCTGCCCGGGCCGCTCCTCGAGGGCGAGGGCGATGAGGTAGCCGGCGGTCGCGGAGTCCCCGGCGCCGACGGTGGAGACGACCGGGCCGGCGGGGGAGGGGCCGTACCAGACGGTGTCGTCGGTGACGAGGAGTCCGCCGGCCCCGCCGAGCGTCACCAGGACGGTGCCCACTCCGCGGTGGTGGAGGTCCAGCGCGGCCTCGCGCACCCCGTCGAGCTGTCCGGCCCCGGCCTGGTGCTCGAGGGTCTCGCCGTCGGCCCCGACGATCTGCCCGAGCTCCTCCGCATTGGGCTTGAGGAAGTCCGGGGCGCTGCCCGGCAGGGCCGCGGCGAGGGCTGCGAGCGGGGAGTCCGAGGTGTCGACGCCGACGCGGGCACCGCGCTCGTGCAGCGCGTCGACCAGGCGCACGTACTCGTCCACGGGCAGGCCGGGTGCGAGCGAGCCCGAGAGCATCACGAGGTCCCCGGCCGAGACGGCGTCCAGCAGCAGACCTTCGAGCGTGCTGACCTCCGCCGCTCCCAGCGGTGCGCCGGGCTCGTTGAGCTTGGTGGTCGTCCGCGGGGCGGAGAGCACGGTGAGGTTCGTGCGCACCTGGCCGGCCACGGGGCTGCTGCGGTGGGGGAGGCCCTCGGCGGCGAGGAGTGCGAGGAGGGGGTCGGAGTCCGCGGCGGGGAGCACCGCCGTGACGGGGAGCCCGGCCCGGTGGACGCCGAGCGCGACGTTGATGCCCTTGCCCCCGGGCTGGGTGGTGTCGGCGGCGATGCGGTGCACGCCGCCGGGGGTCAGGGCGCTCTCGAGCTGAACGGTGCGGTCCAGCGAGGGGTTCGCGGTGAAGGTGACGATCATGCCGTCACCACCTCGACGCCGGCCTCGCCGAGGGCGGCGCGCAGGGGCTCGGGCGGTTCGGCGTCGGTGACGAGGACGTCGACGTCGGCGAGGTCCGCGAAGGTGACCAGGTGCGTGCGGCCGAGCTTCGAGGAGTCGGCGAGCACCACCCGCCGATGTGCCGAGCGGGCCATGGCCGTCTTCACGGCCGCCTCGTCGGGGTCGGGGGTGGAGAAGCCCTCTGGTCCCAGCCCGTTGCATCCCAGGAAGGCGACCTCGGGGTGGAGGAGGCGGATCGCGTCGACGGTCGTGGAGCCGACGGCCGCCTCCGTGGCGGGGCGCACCCGCCCCGGCAGCACGTGCACCGCGAGGTCCGTGTGGCGCAGGGCCCCCTGCGCGATCGCGGGGGCGTTGGTGATCACGGGGCCGCGCCGCCCGGCCAGGTGGGGGAGCAGCTCGCCGATGGAGCTGCCGGCGTCCAGCAGCACGGCGGCCTGGGGGTCGGCCGGCAGCAGGCTCGCGGCGGCCAGCGCGATGCGCCGCTTCGCCTCGATGTTGGTGATCCGGCGGGACTCGAGGTCGGGCTCGACCTCTGGGCTGTGCCGGGTCACGGCCCCGCCGTGCACACGGTCGAGCAGGTCGTGCTCGGCGAGCTGGTCCAGGTCGCGCCGGATGGTCTCGGCGGCCACCTCGTACTGCGCGGCGAGATCGGTGACGGCGACCCGGCCGGTGTCGGCCAGGACATCCAGGATCTGGCGACGGCGCTCTCTGGCGTACATGGGATCCACCTGCTTCATCGACGGGGCGGGGGCGGCCGACGGGAGGCGTCGCGCTGCGATGGACGAGACTCTACGCGCATAAGTCACATAAAACAACAGTGTGGGCATGTTGGAATATGTGGGTAGGTGCCCACTGGTCCGCGAGGTCGCCGCCCAGCGGCGCGGTCGAGCGCGTCGACGAGACGGGGAGCACCTCGAAGCCCCCGCGGACGGCGAGGCTCCGACGCGGGCCGACCCCGCCGGGGCGGATGAGGCACGGGGCACCCGGGGCCGGCTCGACGCCCGGTGCGGACCGCCGGGCCGCTACCATCGATCCACGCCGCGCCGCCCGCACCCGAGGAGAATCCACCGATGTCCCAGGCCTTCCACGCCGATTCCTCCGACCTCGTCGTCAAGGAGGTGCTGAGCTGGGAGCTGTTCGGCACCGCGTCCCGCGAGCTCGCGCAGAGCATCGCGGACTCGGACTTCGATCCCGAGATCGTCATCGCCGTCGCGCGCGGCGGGCTGCTGCCGGCCGGGTCCCTCTCCTATGCGCTCGGTCTCAAGCTCGCCGATGCGATCAACGTCGAGTTCTACACGGACGTCCACGAGACCCTGCCCGATCCGGTCCTGCTCGCCCCGATGCTCGACACGGAGTCGATCCAGGGCAAGCGGCTGCTGGTGGTCGACGACGTCGCGGACTCCGGGCGGACCCTCGCCCTCGTGCTCGACCTGCTGCGCGAGATGGGCGCCGACGCCCGCAGCGCCGTGCTCTACGCGAAGTCCGCCTCGGTCATCGCGCCCGACTTCGTCTGGCGCCGCACCGACGAATGGATCGTCTTCCCCTGGTCCGCCGAGCCGCCGGTCACCGCGGCTCCGGCCGCCGACGCCTGAGGGTCGCCCCCGTCAGCCGCGGACGGCGCGCGCCGTGGACGGGGCGCTCTGCCGCCAGGTGCGGTCGTACGCGGTGACGGCGTAGTGCCCGCCGCCGTCGGCCCCCTCGTGCACCAGGAGCCCTGAGGCCCGGTCGGCCCGCACCACCGCCACCAGGTGCCGTCCGTCGGCGAGCTGGTCCTCGCCCGTCTCCGCCGTGGGGAGATGCCACAGCGCGACGGAGGTCGCCCCGCGGGAGCGCCAGCGCACCTGCACCCCCTCGTCGACCGTGCGCACCGACACCACGCTCGGCGCCTCGGGGGCCTCGCCGGGCACCGACCCGAGGGCGGGCACCACGGCCGGGTGCGCGTAGTGCCGTCGCACGAGGTCGTCGACGGCGCCCACGGCGTCGTCGCGCAGGCTCGCGGCGCTGAAGAGCACGTTGCCGTCCACCTGCGGCAGCGAGCGGGTGAGCTCGAGGTGGTCGCCCAGCTCGGTGACCTCCTCGAACGTTCCGTCGATCGCCTTGTACGCGGCCTCGCCGATGAACAGCCCCACTCCGGTGCCCTCGACCTTCTCGGCCCACCAGAGCACGAGGGTCTCGTAGTCCGCGGCCTCGTGCCCGACCTCCCAGTAGATCTGAGGGTTGATGTAGTCGACCCAGCCCTCGCGCACCCAGCGCAGCGAGTCCGCGGAGATGATGTCGTAGGACTCCGAGCCGCTGGTGTCCGAGCCCTCCGGATCGCTGCTCGCGTTGCGCCAGATCCCGAAGGGGCTGATCCCGAAGCGCACCCAGGGCTTCTCCGCGCGGATCCGTTCGTGCATCTCGCGCACCAGCAGGTCGATGTTCTCCCGACGCCAGTCCTCGATCGACATGCTCCCGTCCGAGTGGTCGGCGTAGGTCGCCTCGTCGGGGTACGTCTCCCCCTCGACGGGATAGGGGTAGAAGTAGTCGTCGAAGTGGGCGCCGTCCACGTCGTACCGCGAGATCGCGTCCATCATGGCGTCCTGCACGAAGGCGCGCACCTCGGGAAGGCCGGGGTCGTAGTAGAGCTTCCCGCCGAAGGGCCACACCCACTCGGGGTGGAGCCGGGCCGGGTGGTCCTCGACCAGCTCGGGCTCCTCGGTCATCGCCACCCGGTAGGGGTTGAACCAGGCGTGGTGCTCGAGCCCTCGTGCATGGGCCTCCTCGATCTGGAAGGCCAGCGGATCGTAGCCCGGGTCCCCGCCCTGGGCACCGGTGAGGTACATCGACCAGGGCTCGAGGCGCGAGGGCCAGAAGGCATCCGCCGTGGGACGCACCTGCGCGATCACAGCGTTCAGACCGAGCTCCTGGGCGAGGTCGAGCCAGCCCAGGTACTCCTCCTGCTGCTCCTCGGCGCTGAGCCCGGTCCTCGAGGGCCAGTCGATGTTCTCCACCGAGGAGAGCCACATCGCGCGGAACTCTCGCGCGGGCGGGACCGCGGCACCGGCACCGGGACGAGGGCTCTCCGCAGCGGCGTCGGCGCCGGTGAGGGCCGCGCCGACGGCGGCGGCGCCGAGGGCGGCCGAGGTGCCGGCGGTGGTGGACAGGCGCAGGAAGGATCGACGATCGACGGGATGCACGGCGCTGTGGCTCCTCGCTCGGGGATGAGGGGGATCCACGGTGGCACAGGGGCCCTGCCCCGGCAAGCGGACCGGAAGGGCCCCGGCACGCGGACCGGACGGCCCTGGTGACCGCACCGCGCGCCGGGTCAGCCGCCCTGACGCCCCTGGGGGGACGCGGTGCCGGAGCCGCTGTCGGCGGCCGGCGCTCCGGCGCCCGCACCCGACCCGTCCCCGTGGTGCCCGAACGGCAGGACGTGCACCACCGCGGTGGCCACGGCGCCCACGAGCAGCCCGAGCACGAGGGAGAAGAAGGTGTCGACCAGCCAGGCCAGCACCGCTCCGACGCCGGCGACGCCGGCGACCAGGCCCTCGAGGTGGTGGACCACGCCGTAGGGCTGGGCGAGGCCGAGCTCGTGGGTGCCCTCGAGCAGGATGTGACCGCCCACCCACAGCATCGCGATCATGCCCACGTAGCTGATGACGTCCATGACCCGGGGCATCGCCCGCACCAGGCCGGTGCCGAACCTCTGCCTGGCCTCGGAGGCGTCCTCGTCCGCCGCCATCGACAGGCCGATGTCGTCCATCTTCACCAGCAGGCCCACCGCGCCGTAGACCAGGGCGGTGATGCCGATCGCGATCACCACCAGCACGGCGGCACGGATCCACAGGCTGTCGGCATCCACCGAGTTCATGGAGATCACCATGATCTCGGCGGAGAGGATGAGATCGGTGCGGACCGCCCCGGAGACGACCCTGTCCTCGGCGTCCGCGCCCTTCGAGGAGGCGGGCGCCTGCTTGGGCTTCCCGCGCACCAGCTCCCAGATCTTCTCCGCGCCCTCGAAGCACAGGTACAGACCGCCGAGCATGAGGATCGGGGTGAGCAGCCAGGGCGCGATCACGCTCAGCAGCAGCAGGACCGGAAGGATGAACACGAGCTTGTTGCGCAACGAGCCCTTGGTGATCCGCCAGATGATGGGCAGCTCCCGCTGGGGCTTGATCCCCTGCACGTACTGCGGGGTCACGGCGGCGTCGTCGATCACCACCCCGAGTGCCTTGGAGCCGGCCTTGGCGGAGGCGGCGGCCACGTCGTCGGCGCTCGCGGCGGCCAGGCGCGCGATCGCGGCGACGTCGTCGAGGAGTGCGGCGAGCCCACCGGCCATGCTGAGGTCCCTTCCGGAGGAGACGGCCGCCGGGGCGGCGACCCGGCTCAGGATAGCGGCGCACGGGGCATCCGACGGCGACGGGAGCGCGCACGCCGCGCACGCGGCCGTTCACGGCTCCACCCTCTGCGAACAGAGCCGTCAGGGCCTCGACCTGCGGAGCGTGCGGTGACAGAGTGAGGGTATGGATATCGCACTCATCGGAGGACATGGCAAGGTCGCGCTGCTCGCGGCGCCGCTGCTCGTGGAGGCGGGGCACACGGTGCATTCCGTGATCCGCAATCCCGAGCATGCGGGCGACGTCGAGGCGACGGGCGCTCAGGCGGTGCTCAGCGACATCGAGACCCTCGACGCCGGCGGCTGGGACGATCTGCTGCGGGGCAGGGACGCGGTGGTCTGGGCCGCCGGAGCCGGCGGCGGGAACCCGGAGCGGACCGTGGCCGTGGACCAGGACGCGGCGATCGCGTCGATGGATGCCGCGCAGCGCGTGGGCGCCGAGCGCTACCTGATGGTCAGCTACTTCGGTGCCTCGCTGGATCACGGCGTGCCCGAGGACAACCCCTTCCACGCCTATGCCGAGGCGAAGGCCCGTGCCGACGAGCACCTGCGCGGCTCCGAGCTGACCTGGACGATCCTCGGCCCCTCGGGGCTCACGCTCGAGGAGCCGACGGGACGGATCGACCTCACCGCGGTCGAGAGCGGCACCGTCTCCCGCGGGAACGTGGCCCGCACGATCGTGGCCGCTCTCGCGCGTCCCGCCACGGCCGGGAAGTTCCTCACCTACAACGACGGCGAGCAGGAGATCGGCGAGGCCTTCGACGCCGTGCGCTGATCTCCCGACGACGACGGTCCCGGCGGCGCGAGCGGCCGGGGCCGTCGACTGCGTCGTGCGCCGCAGCTCGTGGGCCCCAGCTCGTGCGCCCCGTCCGCGGGCCGCCGGGCGCGGGATGCGCGATGCCCTGAGAACCGAGAGAGCCGAGAGAGCCGAGAGAACCGCGGGGATCTGAGATCCGCGAGGACGAGGAGCAGCAGTGGACAGCGCACGCCGATGGGCCGGGGTGGTGGCCCTCGCGGTGGGGATCTTCGTGCTCATCACGATCGAGGAGCTGCCGATCGGCGTGCTCAGCGTGATGGCACCGGATCTCGGGGTCAGCGAGGGCGTGGCCGGGCTGGCCGTCACCGTGCCCGGTCTCCTCGCGGGCGCGGTGGCGCTGTGCACCCCCGTGATCGTGCGCGGCATGGATCGGCGCCTGGTCCTGGTGCTCGCCCTGGTCTCGGTGGTGATCTCGTGCGCGCTGAGCATGGTCGCGCCGAACTTCGCGGTGCTGCTCCTCGCGCGTCTGTTCGCCGGGATCTCGATCGGTCTGTACTGGGCGGTGATGGCGATCGTCGCCATCGGCCAGGTGCCTCGCGAGCACACCGCCCGTGCGCTGACCATCGCCTTCAGCGGGGCCGGGGGCGCGCTCGTGCTGGGGGTGCCGGTCGCGGCGTGGATCGGCGCCCACGTGGGCTGGCGCGCGGCCTTCGCCGTGGTCGGGATCCTCGCCGCCGTGGTCGCCGTGCTGCTGCTGGTGCTCGTCGAGCCCGTCCGCTCCCCGGTCAAGGTCACCGGGAGCATGATGCTCGCCGCCGCCCGCACCCGGGGCGTGCGCTACGTGCTGGCGCTGACCGCACTGGTCGTGGTGGGACAGTTCATCACCTACAGCTTCGTCAGCCCCGTCCTCGTCGAACGCGGCGGGGTGGGACTGACCGACATCGGGCTGATGCTCCTGCTCTACGGGATCGCCGGCCTCGCCGGGAACTTCGCCGTCGGCCCGCTGCTGCGCCGCAGCCCGCCGACGGGCGTCGCGGTGGTCGTCGTCGGCACCACCGCCGCTCTGCTCGCCGTGCTGCTGGTGATGGACTCCCCGCCGCTCGCCCTGCTCGTGATGCCGCTGTGGGGGCTGTTCGTGGGAGCGATCTCGGTGGCGCTGCAGGCCTTCATCGCCTCGGAGGCCACCGCGGTGCTCGAGGAGGGCACCGCCCTGAACAGCGCGGCGTTCAACACGGCGATCGCGGTCGGCGCGCTGATCGGCGGGCTGATCCTGGACGCCGCGGGCCAGACCCCGATGATCCTCACCTCGGCGATCATGGTCGGCGCCGGCGCGCTGCTGGCCGTGCACTATCTGCGCACTCGCGTGATCAGCTGACGCGCTGGTGATCGGCTGGTGATCCGCTGATGCCCGGTGAGCGAGCAGGCCAGGGCGGGGCAGGGGACGCGTCCGATCGCGAGGCGGGATCCCGGGTCTCCCGGGGTCAGCCGGCGACGCGGAAGGAGGCCGCCCCGCGCGGGGGCTCCCGCCGCACGTCGATCCCCTCGACACTCGCGCTGCCGGGCCCCTCCCGCAGGTGCTCGATCATCGCCCCGACGGCCTCCGCCGGGCCCTCCACATCGGCCTCCACGGACCCGTCCAGGAGGTTCCTCACCGTCCCGGCGACGCCGCACCGCTCCGCCGCCGCGGCGGCGTCCATCCGGTAGCCGACGCCCTGGACCCTGCCACGCACCCGCACGACCCGTCGGACGGTCCCGTGCGCGACGTCCGTGCTCTCCGTGCCCTGAGTCTCCATGCTCCGAGGGTAGCGGCCGGCACCTCCCGGCGGCAGGGGAGCGCATGCGGCGCAGAACTGCGTGGACACGGCGACGAGGGCGATGATGGGATCCGCACATGACCTCGATCTCCCTGACGGTCCCGTCCCCGGACGAGCTCGCACCGGTGCTCGCCGTGCTGAGCGCCTGGCAGAAGGACGCGGGCCCGCTCCAGCTGCACCCCGGCGACGTCGGCTGGCACCACCTCCGGGGAGCCGAGCGCGCCGCCGCGGACCTGCGGCTGTGGCGCCGGGGCGGCCGTCCCGTCGCCCTCGGGATGCTCGACGGGCGCGATCTGCTCCGCACGGCGCTGGATCCCGCCCTCGTCGAGGACCGGGAGATCGCCCGGGCGATGGCCGCGGATCTCCTCGATCCCGGGCGCGGTGCGCTGCCCGACGGGCGCGTCTTCCTCGAGGCGCGCGGCGCGACCGCCCTGCGCGAGGAGCTGATGGCGCGCGGCTGGGTCGTGGGCGACCCGTGGGTGCCGCTGCAGCGGGATCTCGGCGCACCCGACGACGACCTCGACCTGGCCGCGGAGGAGCCGGCCCTGACTGTCGAGGAGGTCACGGCCTCGAGCGTCGCGGAGTACACCGCCGTGCACCGTGCGGCCTTCGACAGCGAGGGAGTGACCGACGAGCGCTTCCGGGAGTTAGCCGGCTCCCGCGCCGCCCGGGAGTCGGTCTCGCTGCTCGGCCGCGACGGCGCGAGCGCCGCCGCGATCATCACCGTGTGGTCGGCCGGCGCCGGCAGGCCCGGGCTGATCGAGCCGCTCGGCGTGCATCCGGCCCACCGCGGTCGCGGGCACGGACGGGCGATGTGCCTCGCCGCCGCCGCACGGCTGCGGACGATGGGCTCCTCGAGCGCCGTCGTCTGCACACCGCGGTCCCTCACCGGGGCGGTCGCGACCTACGTCGCCGCCGGGTTCCGGCGCCTGCCCGACGTGCCCGACCTGGCGCGGGGCGCCGCGGGCTGACCGCAGGCACGGCTGGTGCCACGGCGCCCCCGGCTCACCCGTTGTCGCCGCCGGTGTCCTCGAGCGCCCTCGCGGTCGCGTCGTCCCCGCCGTCGCCCCACTGCCACTGGGCGATCTCCGGGACGTCCTCGCCGTGGGTGTGGGCGTGGGCGCGGGCACGGATCCGCTCGTCCTCCATCCGCTGGCGCAGCAAGGCGTATCGCGTCCCCATGCCCTCGACGCGGTCGATCACGTCCATCACCAGGTGGAAGCGGTCGGTGTCGTTGAGCATCAGCATGTCGAAGGGGGTCGTGGTGGTGCCCTCCTCCTTGTAGCCGCGCACATGGATGCGGGAGCGGCGGTCGTGGCGGTAGGCCAGGCGATGGATCAGCCACGGGTAGCCGTGGTAGGCGAAGACCACGGGGACGTCCTCCCCGAAGTACCCGTCGAAGTCCCGCTGGGACAGGCCGTGCGGATGCTCGCTGTCGTCCTGCAGGCGCATCAGGTCCACCACGTTCACCACTCGCACCGCCAGGTCCGGGACCTCCTCGCGGAGGATCTTCGCCGCGGCGAGAACCTCGATCGTGGGGATGTCGCCCGCGCAGGCGAGCACGACGTCGGGGTTCTCGCCGGGCCGCTCCGTGCCTGCCCACTCCCAGACCCCGAGGCCGCGCGTGCAGTGCACGATCGCCTCGTCCATGTCCAGCCAGTTCGGGTTCGGCTGCTTCCCGGCGACCACCACGTTCACGTACTGCTTCGAGCGCAGGCAGTGGTCGAAGGTGGACAGCAGCGTGTTCGCGTCCGGTGGCAGGTACACCCTCACGATCTCGGCCTTCTTGTTGACCATGTGGTCGATGAACCCCGGATCCTGGTGGGAGAAGCCGTTGTGGTCCTGGCGCCACACGTGCGAGCTCAGCAGGTAGTTCAGCGAGGCGATGGGCCGGCGCCACTCGAGCTCGTTCGTCACCTTCAACCACTTGGCGTGCTGGTTCACCATCGAGTCGACGATGTGGATGAACGCCTCGTAGGAGGAGAACAGGCCGTGCCTGCCGGTGAGCAGGTAGCCCTCGAGCCAGCCCTGGCACTGGTGCTCGGAGAGCATCTCCATCACACGCCCGGCGCGGCCGAGGTGCTCGGAGCGGTCGTGCTCCTCGAGCTCCGCGCTCCACTGCTTGTCGGTGACCTCGTAGACCGCCTGCAGCCGGTTGGAGGCGGTCTCGTCGGGGCCGAAGATCCGGAAGTTCTCCGGGTTGTCGCGCACGACGTCGCGCAGCCAGGTGCCCAGCACCTTCGTCGCCTCCGCGACGGAGGCACCGGGGAGGGTGACCTCCTGGGCGTAGTCGCGGAAGTCCGGCAGGCGCAGCGGCGTCAGCACCGAGCCGCCGTTGGTCGACGGGTTCGCGGACATCCGCAGCTCGCCCGACGGCGCGGCCCCGGCGATCTCCTCCAGGAGCGTCCCGTCCTCGTCGAACAGCTCCTCGGGGCGGTAGGAGCGCAGCCAGCGATCGAGGTCCGCGAGATGCTCGTCGGTGTCGCGGGCGCTCGCCAGCGGCACCTGATGGGAGCGCCACGAGCCCTCGGTCCGCTGACCGTCGATCTCCTCGGGGCCGGTCCATCCCTTCGGCGTGCGGAACACGATCATCGGCCAGGCCGGGCGCTCGCTCTCGCGCCCTGCCGCCGCGTCCTCCGCGGCGCGGGCCTTGATCTGCGCGATCTGGTCCAGCGCCTCGTCGAGCACCTCCGCGAAGCGCTCGTGGGTCTCCAGCGGGTCCTCGTCGTCGAACCCGCCGGTGAAGAACAGCGGGGCGTGCCCGTAGCCGCGCAGCAGCGCCCCGAGCTCCTCCTCGCCGATCCGGGCGAGCACCGTGGGGTTGGCGATCTTGTAGCCGTTCAGGTGCAGGATCGGCAGCACCGCCCCGTCCCGCTGCGGATTGGCGAACTTGTTCGAGTGCCACGAGGTGGCCAGCGGGCCGGACTCCGCCTCGCCGTCCCCGATGACGGTGAAGGCGATCTGGTCGGGATTGTCGAACATCGCGCCGTAGGCGTGGGAGAGGGAGTATCCGAGCTCGCCGCCCTCGTGGATCGAGCCGGGGGTCTCCGGCGCCACGTGGGAGGGGATCCCGCCCGGGAAGGAGAACTGCGTGAACAGTCGCTTCATCCCGGGCTCGTCCTCGCTGACGGCGGGGTACACCTCGGAGTACGTGCCCTCGAGATAGGTCGAGGCGACCAGTCCCGGGCCGCCGTGCCCGGGACCCGTGATGTACATGGCACGCAGCCCGCGCTGGAGGATCGCCCGGTTCGCGTGGGCGTACAGGAAGGTCAGGCCCGGGGTGGTGCCCCAGTGCCCGAGGAGGCGGGGCTTGACGTCCTCGCGCTGCAGCGGCCGGCGCAGCAGCGGGTTGTCCATGAGGTAGATCTGCCCGACCGAGAGGTAGTTCGCGGCCCGCCACCAGGCGTGGAGCTGCTCGAGATCACGTCGTGTCGGGGTGGTGGAGGGGGAGTTCGGCCAACGAGGAACAGTGGTCATGGCGCCTTCCTGGGTCCGGTTCCCTGCGGGAGGCCCCGCAGGGACGACAGGTTCACCGTAGGTCCCCTCGCGATGGCGCGGAAGGGACCTTCCTCCCGTGCTCCCGGGCTCCAGGTGCGGGGACGGCATCGGCCGGTGAGGCCTCCCGTGAGGCCTCCGAACCCGCTCTGATGAACCCCGGATGAGGTCCCGATGAGAGAGTTCTCAGAGAGGTGATGATCGCTCTGACCAGCGCTAGCCTGGGCACATCCGAAGCACGCCGGGAGCACCGGCGTCAGATCAGCGGAGTCCGCCGCCCCGGGCGGCGCGGCTCCTCGAGGACAGCGAGGACCCCATGACGCGCACCACCACCCGACTCCGCACCACGACCCGCGCCGCCGCGCTCGGCGCGCTCGTGCTCGCCCTCGCCGCGGGCTGCGGCGGGGCCGACGACGAGGGGGACGCCGGCGCGCCGCCGGCCGACGACCCCGGCACGGCGCAGGACGAGCAGGACCAGGACGAGCAGGACCAGGACGGCGACGACGCCTCGGACAGGAGCGGCTCCGACGGCGCCGCGAGCGACCAGGGCGGCGCCGAGCAGGGCGAGGACACCGCAGGGTCGACCGAGGCCCTGCCGCGGGACGCCGACCTCGCCACGGAGGAGCTGCCGATCACGGCGGAGCGCGCCATCGAGATCGCGACCGAGGAGGTGGGCGGCGGCGACCTCACCCAGATCGAGATCGACCACGACGACGACGTCTGGGAGTGGGAGCTCGAGCTGGTCCTGGACGGCACGCAGCACGAGCTCGACATCGACGCCACCACCGGCGAGGTGACCGAGCACGAGACGGACGACGACGACCGGGACCCGGTCGTCGACGTCACCTCCCCGCTCTCCTACGACGAGGCGATCGAGATCGCGCTGGGGGAGGAGCCCGGCCGGGTCAGCGGCTGGGAGCTCGACTCCGACGACGGCGCCATCCGCTACCAGATCGACATCGACCGCAGCGAGGGCGGCGACGTCGAGGTCGAGATCGACGTGGAGACCCGCGAGGTCCGCGTCGACGACTGAGCCCTCCCGGCCCGCGGGGAGGTCAGCGGGGTGCGATCACGGGCTCGCCCTCGGCGTCGCGACGCATGACCTCTCGGCCTCCCTGCCAGACCCGCAGGGTCCGGTTCCGCACGTCCAGCGGGTCTCCCTCCCACAGCACCAGGTCCGCGTCCTTCCCGGCGGCGAGCGAGCCGATGCGGTCGGCGAGCCCGAGCACCTCGGCCGGATTCACGGTCAGCGCGCGCAGCGCATCGGCCGGGTCCATCCCGTGCTTGACGGCGAGCGCCGCCTGGTGCACCAGGAACTCGATCGGCACCACCGGATGATCGGTGATGATCGAGACCTTCACCCCGGCCTCCGTGAGGATGCCCGGCGCCTTCGGGGTGCGGTGGCGCACCTCCACCTTGGAGCGGGAGACGATCAGCGGGCCGTAGAGCACCGGCACCCCGGCGGCCGCGACCCGGTCCGCGATCAGATAGGCCTCGGTGCCGTGGTCCAGCACCAGCTCGTAGCCGAACTCCTCGGCGATCCGCAGCGCGGTGGCGATGTCGTCGGCCCGATGCGAGTGCTGACGCCACGGGATCTCCCGCTCGAGCACCCGGCTGAGCGCCTCCGAGACGAGGTCCGCGTCCCGCTCGTCGACGGGCTTCGCGGCCCAGGCACGAGCGGTCGCGAAGGCCTTGCGGATGGTCAGCGCGACGCCGAGCCGGGTCGACGGGGTCTGGGAGCGCTCGCCGTAGACCCGCTTGGGGTTCTCCCCGAGGGCGGCCTTCAGCCCGGACGGGCTGCGCAGCACCATCTCGTCGACCACCCGGCCGTGGGTGCGGATCGCGACGGCCAGGCCGCCGATGGGGTTGCCCGAGCCGGGATTGACGTTCACCGCGGTCACTCCGCCGATGATCGCGTCGTCGAAGCCGACCTCGACGGGATTGATCGCGTCGATCGCGCGAGCGGCCGCCATGACCGGGTCCGTCATCTCGTTGGTGTCCTGACCGGCCCAGCCCTCCCCCTCCTCGTCGACCCCGAGGTGGACGTGGGCGTCGATGAAGCCCGGCAGCAGCCAGCCCCCGGCGGCGTCGACGACCTCGGCATCCGCAGGGAGCTCGAGGTCGGGGCCGAGGGCCGTGATCCGGCCGTCCTCGAGCAGCAGGGTCCCGTCGAAGGGCTCCCCGTCGATCGGGACGACATGGGCGTGAGTGATGGCGGTGATCGTCATGGCACGACATTCCGCCGGGGGAGCGCCGGAGTCAAGTTCACGCAGGGCCGCGCCGGGGTGCGTGCCCCGGGCTACCCTGCGTGCATGTCGAAGAAGACGAAGCCGAAGAAGCCGAAGAAGTCGAAGAAGAAGACGTCGAAGACGTCGGAGACGCCGAGCACGGTGCGGAAGTCTCCGACGCGTCCGAGGACGGCGACGAGCACGAAGCCCGTGCCAGGGGCCGACGTCGGACCGCAGGCGGCTCAGCGCCCCGCGGGCTTCCCGATCGCCTCGGGCTGGACCGGGGAGGTCGCCGACCTCGATCCCCGCGCCACCCCCGGCTTCGAGGGGAGGAAGGCCGACGGCAGGGCCCTGCTCGCCCGGCGCGACGCCACCCTCGGCGAGCTCCAGGAGCGGCTCTACGCAGCCCACCACGGCCGTGAGGGCGGACGCTCGGTGCTGCTGATCGTCCAGGGCATGGACACCTCCGGCAAGGGAGGGATCATGCGCCACGTGGTGGGGGGCGTCGACCCGCAGGGCGTCGACATCGCCGCCTTCAAAGCCCCCACCCCGGCGGAGAAGCGCCACGACTTCCTGTGGCGCATCCGCAGGCGCACTCCGGCGCCGGGGATCATCGGCGTCTTCGACCGCTCGCACTACGAGGACGTGCTCATCCACCGTGTGCACGGCTGGGCCGATGCGAAGGAGATCCGCAGCCGGTACACCGCGATCAACGCCTTCGAGCGGGAGCTGAGCGAGGCCGGCACGGTGATCGTCAAGGTCATGCTGCACATCTCCCGCCAGGAGCAGGGGGAGCGGCTGATGGAGCGCCTCGAGCGCCCGGACAAGCACTGGAAGTTCAGTCCCGGGGACGTCGACGAGCGTGAGCACTGGGACGCCTACATGGACGCCTACACGAGGGCGCTGCGGGCCACCTCGACCGTCGGCGCGCCGTGGACGGTGATCCCCGCGGACCGCAAGTGGTACGCGCGCATCGCCGTCCAGCAGCTGCTGCTCGACGCGCTCGAGGGCATCGACCCGCAGTGGCCCGCCGCGGACTTCGACGTCGAGGAGCAGATCGACCGCCTGCGCGCGACGATGGACTGACGCGGCGCACCCCCGGCGGGCGGCGCACCAGGGAGGCGGGCGCGCGCCCAGGGAACGCCTTGTGCCGTTCAGGTGCGGGGACGATGATGGGGCCATGGCTTCCATCACCTTCAAGAACGATCCCGTCACCACCGCCGGGGAGCTGCCCGCGAAGGGCTCCTCGCTCCCGGACTTCGACCTCGTCGGCCAGGACCTCGGCCCCGTCGCCGGCGCCGATCTCGCCGGCAGGCGCGTGGTGCTGAACATCTTCCCGTCCCTGGACACCGGCACCTGCGCCATGTCCGTGCGGAAGTTCAACGAGCTCGCGGCGGGCCTGGAGAACACCGTCGTCGTGTGCGTCTCGAAGGATCTCCCCTTCGCCCAGGCGCGGTTCTGCGGCGCCGAGGGTCTGGAGAACGTCGTCACCGGCTCCGCCTTCCGCTCCTCCTTCGGCGAGGACTTCGGCGTGACCATGAACGACGGTCCGCTGGCCGGGCTGCTCTCGCGTGCGGTGGTCATCGCCGACGAGAACGGCGAGGTCGTCTACACCGAGCAGGTTCCCGAGGTCACCGAGGAGCCCGACTACGACGCCGCGCAGGCCGCCCTCGCCTGAGGGGCCCGCCCCACCCCGTCGGACCGTCCCCCGGACGGCACCGTCGCACCTCTCCGGACCCGGTCCGCGCTCATGGCGTCGGCCGGGTCCGTCCGTCCCGTCTCCGGAGGAGCAGTGATGAGCACCCTGAGGATCGACCTCGCCCGTGTCCACGACGTGCTGGACGACGGCGGCGCCGGCGCGCAGGAGCACCGCGTGCTGGTGGACCGTCTCTGGCCGCGCGGGGTGGCGAAGGAGCGACTGGACCACGACGAGTGGGACAAGGACGTCGCGCCCAGCTCGGATCTGCGCCGTGCCTTCCACGAGGGGGAGCTGGCGTTCGCGGAGTTCGCGGCGCGCTATCGCCACGAGCTCGAGGGATCCGGTGCCGCCGAGGCGCTGCGCGACCGGTCCCTGGGTGCCGGGGCGGAGCGACTGGTGCTGCTCTACGCCGCGAAGGACGCCGAGCACAACCACGCCCTCGTGCTGCAGGACGTGCTGCGCGAGCTGGTCTGAGCGCACCGGCACCGCGAGTGCCGGTCCCGCACGGGCGGGCATCGCCGTCGGGGCCGGGAGCGTCTGCGAACGCTGTCCGCCCCGCCCCCTGATCGTGGGTACAGTCGACGCTCGTGGAACCCCTCTCGCTGATCGTCCTGCTCGTCATGGGCACCCTCGCCGGTGCCATCAACGCCGCGGTCGGCTCGGGCTCCCTCCTCACCCTTCCGGTGCTGCTCGCCCTCGGCATGCCGCCGGGCGTGGCGGTGCGCACCAACACCGTCGGGATCCTCTTCTCGACCATCGGCTCGACCTACGGGTACCGGCGCGAGATCGCCCGGGAGAAGGGGAACCTCGGCCCCCTGGTCACGGTCACGGTGGTGGGCGCCACCCTCGGCGCGCTGCTGCTGCTGGTCTCGCCCTCGGGTGCGCTCGACCTGGTGGTGCCGATCCTCATCGTCGTCGCCCTGGTGATGGTCGTGTTCCAGAAGCGGTTCACGGCGGCCCTCCGCGCCGGGCGGGACCGGCGCGCGGCGCGTCGCGAGACCTCCGCGCGGGCCGACGAGGAGGAGGCGGCCCCGCAGGACCGGGTCGTCTCCCGCAGCCCGTACCGCTCCCCGGCGCTGGTGGGATCGATCGGCGCCGCCTCCGTCTACGGCGGCTACTTCACCGCGGCGCAGGGTGTGCTCTACCTCGGGATCCTGGGCACCTTCACCGGCCGCACCATGGGCTCGGTCAACAGCGTCAAGAATCTGCTCAGCCTGGTGGTGAACCTCGCCGCCGCCACCGTCTACGTCATCGCGCACTTCGTGCTGGGCGTCGAGATCGTCTGGCTCGCGACCGCCGCGATCGCCGTCGGAGCACTGCTGGGCGGCTACTTCGGGGCGCACCTGGCCAAGAGGATGCCCGAGTGGCTGCTGCGCGGCATCATCGTCGTGGTCGCGCTCGTGGCGCTGGTCAGGCAGGTCGTCTGAGAACGGTGGCGCGGCCGCCCGCATCTCACCGGAGGAACGGGAGCACCCGGTCGAGGACCTCCTCGGGCGGGAACAGGGTGCCCCCGTGGTCGCGACCGGGCAGCGGCACGAACTCCGCGTCGGGCATCTGCGCCGCCGCCCGTCGGGACTCCTCGCAGCGAGGGTGGTCCTCGGTGCCCGCCATCCACAGCGCCGGCACCCGGCAGTCGGCGAGGGCCTCGGCGGGCACCCCCGCCGTCGCGTCGGTCGCGGTGAGCAGGGCGGCGACCGCGAGCGGATCGGCGGCGAGGAAGGCCGCGCGGGTGGCGCGTGCGCGGCGCGAGGTCGCCCGGGGGCCGAGCCCCTGCCCGGCGCAGAACGCCTCCATGCCGTCCTCGCGCACGGTGTCGATCACCCCGGGGAAGAACACCGAGTCCACGGCGCCGTGCTGCGGTGCGGCCGAGCCGCCGAGGCTCACCAGGCGCGTCACCCGCCCGGGATGCTCGAGCGCCGTGCTCAGCGCGATGCGGGCACCGAGCGAGTAGCCCAGGAGAGCGGTGCGACCGATGCCCTCGGCCTCGAGCACCGCGAGCAGATCCGCGACGAACACCTGCTGGGTGTATGCGGCGGGGTCGTGCGGGGCGCCCGAGCGTCCGTGGCCGCGCAGGTCCATCCGCAGCACCGTGTGCTCGGCCGTCAGCGGTCCCAGGTACCCCAGTCCGCGCCAGATCGCCCGGGAGAGCACGGAGCCGTGCAGCAGCACCAGCGGCGGTCCGGAACCTGTCACGTCATAGCGCAGGTCGGTGCCGTCCACGGGGGAGGGGATGACGGGCACGACGGGCCTTTCCTGCGGTCGCAGCGGACCGCGGGCTGCGGGGAGCGGGGAGCGGGGGATCGGGCGGCGGGATCCGGGAGGCCCGGTCCCGGGGAGCCGCCCGGACGCCGATGCCGGTCCGGTCCGCACGGGCGGTCCGGACCGGCATCGGGGCGGTCCTCACGGGGCGGCGGGCGTCACAGCGCCGCCGAGATCTCCTCGAGGATGCGGTTGAAGGTCGTCGACGGGCGCATGACCGCGGAGATCTTCTCGAGGTCAGGGCGGTAGTAGCCGCCGATGTCCGCGGGCTTGCCCTGCACCGCCAGCAGCTCCTCGGCGATGGTCGCCTCGCTCTCGGTGAGCTCCTTCGCGATGGGGCCGAAGGCCGTGGCGAGCTCGACGTCCGCGCCCTGCTGGGCGAGCTCCTGGGCCCAGTGCATCGCGAGGTAGAAGTGGCTGCCGCGGTTGTCGATCGAGCCGAGCTTGCGCTGCGGGGACTTCCCCTCGTGCAGCAGCGTCTCGGTCGCCCGGTCCAGGGCATCGGCCAGCACCGCAGCGCGGGGATTGTCCGCAGTGCGGGCGAGGTGACGCAGGGACTCGGCCAGCGCCAGGAACTCGCCGAGGCTGTCCCAGCGCAGGTAGTCCTCCTCGACGAGCTGCTGGACGTGCTTGGGGGCGGAGCCGCCGGCGCCGGTCTCGAACAGTCCGCCGCCGTTCATCAGCGGCACCACGGAGAGCATCTTGGCGCTGGTGCCCAGCTCCATGATCGGGAACAGGTCGGTGAGGTAGTCGCGCAGCACGTTGCCGGTCACCGAGATGGTGTCCTCGCCGCGGCGCACGCGCGCCAGGGTGTGCTCGGTGGCCTCCACCGGGTTCAGGATGCGGATGTCGAGGCCGTCGGTGCTCTCTCCGTCGACCGGCTCGGCGAGGTGGGTGCGCACCTTCTCGATGAGGTTGCGGTCGTGGGCGCGGGACTCGTCCAGCCAGAAGACGGCCGGCATCCCGGACTCGCGCGAGCGGCGCACCGCCAGCTGCACCCAGTCGCGGATGGGGGCGTCCTTGGCCTGGCAGGCACGGAAGATGTCCCCGGCGGCGACCTCATGGCTCATCAGCACGGCACCGGAGGCGTCGCGCACCTCGACCCGCCCGTCGGCCTCGATCTCGAAGGTCTTGTCGTGGGAGCCGTACTCCTCGGCCTTCTGCGCCATCAGGCCGACGTTCGGGACCGTGCCCATGGTGGTCGGGTCGAAGGCGCCGTTGCGCTGGCAGTCCTCGATGGTCGCCGCGTAGACGCCCGCGTACGACGAATCCGGGATCACCGCGAGGGTGTCCTGCTCGGCGTCGTCCTTGTTCCACATGTGACCGGAGGTGCGGATCATCGCCGGCATCGAGGCGTCGACGATGACGTCGGAGGGCACGTGCAGGTTGGTGATGCCCTTGTGGGAGTTGACCATGGCGAGGTCGGGACCGTCGGCCAGGTCCTGCTCGATGGCGGCCCGCACGCCGGCGCGCACGGTCTCGTCGAGGTCCTCGACCCCGGCGAGGATGCCGCCGAGGCCGTTGTTGGGGGACAGGCCCGCCGCGGCGAGCTGGTCGCCGAACTGGGTGAACAGAGTGGGGAAGAAGGCGCGCACGGCGTGCCCGAAGAGGATCGGGTCCGACACCTTCATCATGGTGGCCTTGAGGTGCAGGGAGAACAGCACGCCCTGCTCCTTCGCGACGGCGATCTGCTCGCGCAGGAAGGCGTCGAGCGCCTCCGCGCGCATCACGGTGGAGTCGACGACCTCCCCGGCGAGCACCGGCAGGGACCCCTTGAGCACGGTCTCGGCACCGTCGGGCGCGACGTGCACGATCGACAGGGTGTCCTCGCCGTCGAGGATCACCGACTGCTCGTTGTCGCGGAAGTCGTCCTGGCCCATGGTGGCCACCGAGGTCTTCGAGTCCTTGCTCCACTCGCCCATGCGGTGGGGGTGGGCCTTGGCGAAGTTCTTCACCGCGGCGGGGGCGCGGCGGTCGGAGTTGCCCTCACGCAGCACGGGGTTCACGGCCGAGCCCTTGACGGAGTCGTAGCGGGCACGGATGTCCTTCTCCTCCTCGGTGGAGGGGGACTCGGGATAGTCCGGCAGCGCGATGCCCTGGCCCTGCAGCTCGGCGATCGCGGCCTTGAGCTGGGGCACCGAGGCGGAGATGTTGGGGAGCTTGATGATGTTGGCCTCGGGGGTCCTGGCCAGCTCTCCCAGCTCTGCCAGGGCGTCCGCCTCCCGCTGGTCCTCGGGCAGGAGGTCCGAGAACGTCGCCACGATGCGACCGGCCAGGGAGATGTCACGGGTGGTGACGTCGATCCCGGCGGTGTCGGAGAAGGCGTCGAGGATCGGCAGGAACGATGCGGTCGCCAGCATCGGCGCCTCGTCGGTGTGGGTGTAGATGATGCGCGCCATGTGTCGCGGAGCTCCCTCGGGTCGGTGCGGCATTTGTCTTGAGGTCAAGACTCATCGTCTCATGACGGATCGAGGGCGGGCGCGGTCCCGCCGCGTCGATCCGGACGGCACCACGGTACGGGAGAAGCGCCTCCTGCGTCCCGGCTCAGTCGACGACCTCCTCGTCGACGACCTCCACCTCCCATGCCTCGGAGAGGATCACGTGGGTGTCGCCGTCCGCATCGACCGTCACGGCGACGCCGTGCGCCCGGTAGTCGCCGGGGGCCAGTGCGTCGGCGCCGCACGCGCCCTGGGTGGTCCAGGCCCTCTCGGTGCGGGTCGCGCCGTCCTCGCCCATCCACTGCAGGGGGATCTCGGCGGCATTGCGCGCCCCGGCCACCACGGTGCCCGTCGTGGGATGGACGACCACGACGGCCTGCAGGAGCGCGCGGGTGCCGCGGTCCGCGCCGGTGACGGTCACCGCGGCGGAGACGCCCGCCCCCGCGCCATCCTCCGGGACGGCGGTGGAGACGCTCGTGGTGGGATCCTCGACTGCCACCTCGAGGCCGTCCCCGTCCCCGACCGGCTCCAGCGGAGCCCGGCAGGCGAGGGCGGAGAGGTCCGCGGGGGTCTCGCCCGACGGGGCGTCGACGACGCCCGGAACGGCGCGCAGCTCACCGTCGACCACGTCGACCAGCACGTCCTCGCTCGCGCTCCAGCCGGCGTCGTCCCGCCCGCGGCCCGGACCGTCGATCCCGCCGCCGCTCAGGCGCAGCAGGAACTGTCCCTCGGGAAGCGGGGCGTCGTCGCAGGTCCCCACCGTCAGCTGCGCCGTGGCGGCCGACGGCGCCGCGCCCTCTCCTGCGACCTCGACCCGTTCGCGGACCACCATCGGCGGAGCGGGGGCGTCCGCGACGCCCAGCTGCCCGTCGAATCCGGCGGCCGGGGCGCCGCGGTTCTCGGGGTCGGCGGGCAGCAGCACGCCCTCGGGCACGAAGCCCCCGTAGGTGTGGTCCGGCTCGAGCCGGAAGGGACCGGAGACCGAGACGCGGTGGCCCTCGGCGCGCACCGTCTCCGGGACCAGGGTGCCGCCGTCGGTCGCGTCCACCGGCGGATCCTCCTCCCCGGGCCGGCACAGCCAGGACGGGTCCACCGGAGTGGTCCCGGCGCCCTCGACCGCGCCGGGGTCCATCGGCGCGGCGGCGCTCGGCGGGTCGGTGGACTCGTCCTCGGAGGGCAGGGGGAGGGCGTCGCAGCCGCCGAGAGCGAGGGCCAGCAGCGCGGTCGCCGCAGCCGCCGCGGTCCGGGGCCGACGACGCCGAGCAGGCACGGAGCGGCCCCTCGGCTGTCCGCTCACGACCCCCGGCATCCGATCCCACTCCTGTCCCCGTGCGTCCCTGCCCGCGCTCGACCGCTCCCGGTCCGTCGAGGGGCCCGGCCGCGCGCAGCGCTGGGAAGGAACCTACCGGAGCCCGACCGTTCCGCGGGACCGGGGCGCCTCACAGCACGAGCAGCGTGAGGGCCATGACCGCCATCCCGGCGATCAGAGAGTAGATGACGGTGTGGTGCTCGCCGGTCTCCTCGGCCGCGGGCAGCAGCTCGTCGAGGGAGACGAAGACCATCACCCCGGCCACCGCGGCGAGGATCGCCCCCATCGCATCCCCGCTGAGCAGAGGCGCGAGCAGCAGGAAGCCGATCACCGCGCCGACCGGCTCCGCGAGGCCGGTCATGGTCGCGAGCCAGAACGCCTTCGTGCGGGAGCCGGTGGCGCGTCGGATGGGGACGGCGACCGCGAGACCCTCGGGGATGTTGTGCAGCGCGATCGCGGCGACCACCGGGATCGCGATCTCGGGTGCCTGCAGCGCGGCGACGAAGGTCGCGAAGCCCTCGGGCACGTTGTGCAGGGCGAGGGCGATCGCGGTGATCGTGCCGGTGCGCAGCAGGCGGGCCCGCAGGGCGAGGTCGGCGGCCCGTTCCTCGGGGGCGCGGACCTCGTCGTGGCCGCCGCTGCCGGTCATGCGTCCGGTGAACTCGTGCGGGCTGACGGCGGTGGGGACGAGCCGGTCGATCACGGCGATGACGGTGATGCCGACGAAGAACGAGAGCACGGCCAGGGCGGTGCCGCGAGGGTCGGCGGGCCCGCCCCCGGAGAGGACCTGCGCCCCCTCCGGGAGCAGCTCGACGAAGGAGATGTAGAGCATCACGCCGGCGGAGAGGCCGAGCCCGCCGGCCAGCAGCCTCGGGCTGGTTCCCCGCCCCATCACGCCGAGAGCGGCGCCGATGCTCGTCGCCGCGCCGGCGACGAGGGTGGCGAGGAAGGCGACGAGCACGTGGACGACCCTAGCCCCTCTCCGCCGGCCTCCCGCGCATCGTGTCCCGCGCGCCGGTGGTCCCGCCGCGCCGCTCGCTGCGCCCTCTCCTAGACTGGACGCATGGCCGATCCCGCCCCCTTCCTCTCCGTCACCGATCTGCGCTCGCGCACGCTCAGCGTCGCCGAGCTCACCGCGGCGCTGCCGCGCGCCGAGCTCGATGTCGAGGCCGCCGCGCAGGCCGTCCGTCCCGTGGTCGAGGACGTCGCCGCGCGCGGCGCCGCCGCGGTGCTCGACGCCTCCGAGCGCTTCGACGGGGTGCGTCCGGAGCATCTTCGGGTCCCGTCCTCCGCGATCGAGCGGGCCCTGGCCGAGCTCGATCCCGGGATCCGCGCCGCCCTGGAGGAGTCCATCGCCCGGGTGCGCGCGGTCGACGCCGCCCAGCGCCGGCCCGCGGAGAGCGTGGAGGTCGTGCCCGGCGGCACCGTCACGCAGCGCTGGGTCCCCGTGCGCCGTGTGGGGCTGTACGTGCCCGGCGGACGCGCGGTGCTGCCCAGCTCCGTGGTGATGAACGTCGTGCCCGCCCAGGCGGCCGGCGTGCAGCAGATCGTGCTGGCCTCCCCGCCGCAGAAGGAGTTCGGCGGGCTGCCGCACCCCACGATCCTCGCCGCGTGCGCCCTGCTGGGCGTGACCGAGGTGCTCGCCGCCGGAGGCGCCCAGGCCGTCGCCCTGCTCGCCCACGGCGCGGAGGACCTCGGCGACGGGACCGCCCTGGACCCGGTGGACCTGGTGACGGGCCCCGGCAACGTCTACGTCGTCGCCGCGAAGCGCCTCGTGCGGGGCCGGGTGGGGATCGATGCCGAGGCCGGCCCCACCGAGATCGCGATCCTCGCCGATGCCGAGGCGGATCCCGCCTACGTCGCCGCGGACCTCGTCTCCCAGGCCGAGCATGATCCCCTCGCCGCGAGCGTCCTGGTCACCGACTCCCCGGAGCTCGTCGACGCGGTCGAGGCGCAGCTCGCCGAGCAGGTCCCCGCCTCCGCCCACCGCGAGCGCATCGAGGAGGCCCTGCGCGGACGGCAGAGCGGTGCGGTGCTGGTCTCCGACCTCGATCAGGGACTCACAGTCGTCGACGCCTACGGTGCGGAGCACCTCGAGATCCAGACCGTCGACGCGGCCGACGTCGCCGCCCGGGTCACCAACGCCGGGGCCGTCTTCGTGGGCCCGCACAGCCCTGTGAGCCTCGGGGACTACGCCGCGGGGTCGAACCACGTGCTGCCCACCGGCGGCAGCTCGCGCTTCAGCGGCGGCCTCGGGGTGCAGACCTTCCTGCGCGGCATCCATGTCGTGGACTACGACGAGGTCGCGCTGAAGTCTGCGCGCGAGGCCGCGACCGCGCTCGCCGCGGCCGAGGGTCTGCCCGCGCACGGCCGCGCCATCGACATCCGCTTCGAGCGCTGAGGATCGGGCGGCGCCCACGATGACGGGGACGGGCGCCGCAGGAGGAGGGGGAGATGGAGCAGGACCGCGGTCGGAGCGGAGATCCGGGGAGCGAACCGGCGGAGGAGAGGACGCGTGAGCTCGAGGAGCGGGTGCGCCGCCTCGAGGAGCGGCAGCGCCGGATCGGGCCGCGGCTGGACCAGGTCGAATCCGCCGTCCGGCTCGCGATCTGCCTGTCGGTGGTCCTCGTGCTCGCGGTCGGCTCGTTGCTGCCGTGGCTGGGCGACGGTCCCGAGGATGAGCGTCGCACGTATCGCCTGGGGCTCGTCCCGGTGCAGATCCTCCTCGGGGCGGCCCGGTCGGCCGACCCGGCGGAGCCGGCGGGAACGGCAGGTCCATCGGGCCCGGACCTCCTGCTGGTCGTCGCGATGACGGTCTTCGCCGTGACCACCCTCGGGGCCGTGCTCGCACTGGTGGCCGTCGCACGACAGGCCACCGTCCACCCGGTGATGGGCAGCGTGCTCGTGGCTGTGCTGATCTGCTGCGGAGCCGGTGCGCTGCTGCTCACGGGTCTCGCCGCCGGGAGGGTCGCGGAGCGCCCCTCCCTGGGAGAGGTGCACTGGGCCCCGATCCTCCTGTGGTGCACGGGCGCGACGCTCACCGGAGCGGTGCTCCGCGCGGCGCGCTCGCCGTTCGGCTCGATCCTCGGCCGATTCTGAGGGGCGGCCCGGACCGCTCCTCGCCCCAGCACGCCATCACCGCATCGCCCCTTCATCGCCTCGCCCCATCACCGCACCAGCTCCGCCCGTGACCGGCGCTGAGGGTCATCACGCCGGCCCGGGGCGACCCTGGGCCGACGCGCGCACCTGCGGAGGGCGCCGAGGCGCAGGGCGGGGCGTCGGAGGGCGCTGCGAGGACGGGGCGAGCGGACAGGAGTTGTGGCCTCGCTCGGCCTGGGTTACCGTTGTTCGCGATGTAAGCGCTTCCATACGTGAGGCGTCGGCGCCCTGCCCCGTCCCGGGCGCCTCGGACGAAGGAGTCACCATGGACCGCATCTCCCGCCGCCTGTTCACCGGCCTCGGCCTCACCGCCGGCGCCGCGCTCGCCGCCTCCTGCGGCCGCCCCGACGAGGAGGAGTCCGGCCCCGCCGCGCCCGCCGAGCCGATCGCCGAGGGACCCGCCACCGGCTCCCTCACCGTCTGGGCGATGGGCGCCGAGGGCGAGGCCCTGCCCGAGCTGCTCGCGGGGTTCGAGGAGGAGAACCCGGACGTCACCCTCGAGGTCTCCCCGGTGCCCTGGGACTCCGCCCATGACAAGTTCACCTCCGCGATCGCCGCCGGCACGGCGCCGGACGTCGCCCAGGTGGGCTCGACCTGGATGGCCGAGTTCGTGAGCCTCGACGCGCTCGAGCCCACCCCGGACTCGATCGCGACCGACGACTACTTCCCCGGCGCGCTCGAGAGCGTCACCGTGGACGACACCGTCTACGGCGTGCCGTGGTACGTCGAGACCCGCCTGGTCTTCTACCGCAAGGACATCGCCGAGTCCCTCGGCATCACCGAGCCGCCCACCGACTGGGAGGGCCTGTTCGAGATGGCGCGCACGATGCAGGGCGGGCCCGACGGGACGTGGGGCATCGCCCTGCAGCCCGGCGGTCAGGGTTCCTGGCAGACGGTGCTCCCGCTGATCTGGTCCAACGGCGGGGACGTCGTCTCCGAGGACAGCGACGAGTTCACCTTCGTCGCCGCCGCGAACGAGGAGGCGCTGGCCTACTACCAGTCCTTCTTCACCGAGGGGATCTCCGACCCGGCGCCCGCCGAGGGCACCACCGAGCAGGACTTCGTCTCCGGCGCGGTCCCGATGTTCATCTCGGGGCCCTGGATGATGGCCGGCGTCGAGGCCGTGGGCGGCGAGGGCTTCGCCGAGAAGTACGGCGTGTTCGTGATGCCCGAGAAGGAGTCCGGCGCCAGCTTCCTGGGCGGCGCGAACGTGGGCGTCTTCCAGGGCGGCGAGAACCGTGACAGCGCCTGGAAGCTCGTCGAGTACCTCGCGCGTCCCGAGGTGCAGGTGCAGTGGTTCGAGATCGTGACCGCCATGCCGAGCCTGCAGGCGGCCTGGGAGGACGAGACCGTCTCGGCGAACGAGAAGTTCGAGGCCTTCCACACCCAGCTGCAGACGGCCTTCGCTCCGCCCACCATCGCCACCTGGGAGCAGGTCGCCGCGAGGTTCGACGCCCAGGTCGAGCAGGTCTGCAAGCAGGATCTCGCCCCGGCCGACGCCCTGGAGACCGTCCAGGGCGAGGCGCAGGGCATCGGGACCGGCGCCTGAGATGACCGCAGCGCCCCTGCGGGACACCGCCGCGTCGCAGCCCGACGGCGCGATCTCCCCGCCTCGCCGCCGCGGCCGGCGCGGGGCGGGGGAGGCCCGTGCCGGGATCCTCCTGTCCCTGCCCTTCGTGCTCCTCTTCGCGGTCTTCATCGCCTGGCCGGTGCTGCAGTCGATGTTCATGTCCTTCACCGACATGCGCATCAGCGACATCCGCTCGCCCTTCGCGGTGAACTTCGTGGGGCTGGACAACTACCTCACCGCCTTCGAGGACCCCGTGTTCCGCCGGGCCGCCGCGAACACCGGCATGTTCGTGCTGGTCGGAGTGCCGTTGACGATCACCGCCGGCCTCGCCGCCGCTCTCGCCCTGGACAGGGGCGTCACCCGACTTCGCGGGGTGTTCCGGATGGGCTTCTACACGCCCGTGATCACCTCCATCGTCGCGGTCGCGGTGGTGTGGAGGTTCCTGCTGCAGCCCGGGACAGGGCTGGTCAACACCGTGATCGGCTGGTTCGGGCTGGAGGGCCCCAACTGGCTCGGCGATCAGCGCACCGCGCTGCTGTCCCTGGTGGTGATGGCCGTCTGGCGCAACTTCGGCACCTCGATGGTCATCTTCCTGGCCGGCCTGCAGGCCGTGGACAGGGGCCTGCACGAGGCCGCCGCCCTCGACGGCGCGAGCCGCTGGCAGCGGTTCGTCAACGTCACGCTTCCCGCCATCCGCCCGACGATGCTCTTCGTGCTGGTCACCACCTCCATCGGTTACCTGCAGTTCTTCGAGGAGCCCTTCGTGATGACCAGCGGCGGCCCGCTGAACGCCACCATCTCCGCCTCGATGTACACCTACAACCAGTTCGGCTTCGGGAACTACGGCGTGGCCGGGGCGATGGCCTACCTGACCTTCCTCGTGATCGGCGTGGTCACCCTCGTCCAGTTCCGCCTGATGAGGGAGAAGTGATGATCGAGCGCCGCAATCCCGTGCTGACCTACATCGTGCTCACGGTCTTCGTGCTGCTGGTGATCACGCCCTTCGTGTGGATGATCCTGGGCAGCCTGAAGACCCAGGGCGAGCTGCTGCGGGTCCCCCCGACCTGGCTGCCCGAGGAGCCGACCTGGGACAACTTCCGCCGCCTGTTCGAGCGGCCCTTCGGGCGCTACTTCCGCAACTCCACCGTCGTCGCGCTCGCCGTGACGGCCGGGAACCTCCTGTTCAGCTCGATGTTCGGCTATGCGCTCGCGCACCTGCGCTTCCCCTTCAAGCGGGCGCTGTTCGTCCTGGTGCTGGTGTGCCTGATGATCCCGGGGCTGGTCACCTTCATCCCGCAGTACGTGCTGGTGGTGAACATGGGCCTGGCCAACACCATCCCCGCCCTGATCCTTCCCTTCCTCGTCCAGCCCTTCAGCGTGTTCCTCATGCGTCAGTTCTTCCTGGGGCTGCCGCGCGAGCTGCTCGAGGCCGGTCGGATCGACGGCGTGGGGGAGATCGCGATCTTCTTCCGGATCTTCCTGCCGCTGGCAGGGCCGGCCTTCGCGACCCTCGGGATCCTCACCTTCCTCGGTTCCTGGAACAACTTCCTGTGGCCCCTGGTCGTCTCCTCCAGCGAGGCGACCTACACCCTGCCCGTCGCGCTGGCCCTGATCTCCACCGGGCAGAACCAGACCGACTACGGCCTGCTCCTGGCCGGTGCCACGCTCATCGTGACGCCGGTGCTGGTGGTCTTCCTGATCTTCCAGCGCCACTTCATCCAGGGCATCGCCACCACCGGCATCAAGTGAGCCCGCCCTCCACCTGCCCGACCTCCACCAGCCCGCCCCGCGAGGCCGAACCCCGGAGCGCACCCCGAATCGCACGAGCCCACGGTCCGACACCCCACCGCCTCGAGGAGGCATCGTGAATCCCATCGACCGACGCACACTGCTCACCGTCCCCCTGCTCGGCGCCGGCGCCCTCACCGGCACCGCCGCCCTCACCGCAGCGGGCACGCCGCACGGGGCCGCCGGAGGCGCGGCGAGCTCCGGCCGGGCCGGAGCGCTCGGCGGGCCCGGAGCCCCCGGCTCCGCCGGGCCCCGCTCCGTCGGTGCCCCACCCGCCCGAGGCAGCGGGGAGGACGCACTCCTGCGGCGCTGGGCGTCGGACACCTGGCGCAGCCTCGACGCGATGACGGTGCCCTCGACCGGCCTGATCTCCGACAGCATCTCCGCGGATCTTCGCGGCCACTCCCGCCACACCTCGCCCACCAACATCGGCGGCGGCCTGTGGTCCACCCTCATCGCCCGCGAGCTGGGACTGCTGTCCCCGGGCCGGGCCCGCACCCGCATCGCCACCGCCCTGCGCAGCCTCGAGCGGATGGAGCACCACGAGCCCTCGGGCATGTACGTGAACTGGTACGACGAGACCGACCGCTCGATCCTGCGCGCGTGGCCCGGCACCGGCGCCCCGGTGGTCCCCTTCGTCTCGAGCGTGGACATGGGCTGGCTCGGCGCGGCCCTGCACGTGGTGGCCGAGGCGGATCCGTCCAACCGGCGCCTGGCCCGGACGCTCTTCGACCGCATGCGCTGGGACGTGTTCTTCGACGAGGAGGTCGAGGCGCAGCCCGGGCTGACCGTCGGCGGCTTCTGGCTCGAGGACCCGAGCCGCGAGGACGCCGAGCTGCGTCCGCTCTACCACGACATCCCCGGAGCGGACGTCTGGTACCACTCCGGACACCACTACGACACCGCGATCTCCGAGGCCCGCATGGTCACCTACCTCGGGATCATGACGGGGCAGATCCCGGCAGGGGCCTACTTCTCCACCTTCCGCACCTTCCCGCCGGACTGGGACTGGGCCGAGATGCCTCCGGTCGGGGAGTGGGGGGAGTACGAGGGCGTGCCCGTCTTCGAGGGCGCCCACACCTACCGCGGTATGCAGATCGTGCCCGGGTGGGGAGGATCCATGTTCGAGGAGCTGATGCCCGACCTGTTCGTGCCCGAGGCGAGCTGGGCCCCGGACAGCTGGGGTCGGAACCACCCGCTGCACGTGCGCGCCCAGCGCGAGCACGGGC
Source organism: Brachybacterium sp. AOP43-C2-M15 (assembly GCF_052446295.1). Taxonomy (NCBI): domain Bacteria; kingdom Bacillati; phylum Actinomycetota; class Actinomycetes; order Micrococcales; family Dermabacteraceae; genus Brachybacterium; species Brachybacterium sp. AOP43-C2-M15. The sequence continues at coordinate 18,576 of NZ_JBQSWB010000010.1, read as the reverse complement.
TGGACGAGGCCGGATACGGATACTGGGGATTCTCCCCCTGCTCCGACCCGCACGGCGGCTACCGCGAGTACGGCGTCGACGCGCTGGGGCTGAACCCCACCGGCTACTTCTCCGACGCGGCGGAGACGGACTGGCACGTGGACGAGCCCTATCCGCAGGGCCTCGACGGGGTGGTCACACCGCACGCCGCCGCCCTCGCGCTGCAGTACGAGCGCGAGGCCGCGACCGAGAACCTCTCCCGGATCGAGCAGGACCTCGGCGCCTACGGGAGCGGCGGCTTCCACGACGCGATCGCCGTGCGCACCGGCACGCGGGCCGAGCGGCACCTGTCCCTGGACCAGTCGATGGTGCTGGGGGCGCTGGGCAACGTCCTGCTGGACGGGCAGCTGCAGGCCTGGTTCGGCTCCGACGAGGCCGAGGCCGCGCTGCGCCCCGTCATCGCTCAGGAGGTGTTCCGTGCCCACGGCTGACTCCTCCCTGCCCCGCCTCGAGCGCGCTGCGGACGGCACCGCCTACCGGGACCTGAACGGCAACGGTGTGATGGATCCCTACGAGGATCCGCGCCGCAGCGCTGAGGAGCGCACCGAGGACCTGCTGGGGCGCCTCTCGCTCGAGGAGAAGGTCGGGCTGCTGTTCCACACGGTCATCGAGACGGGCGCCGACGGCACTCTGCTCGAGGAGCCGGGGGCGATCTCGAAGTCCGCCACCTCCGAGGTCGTGCTCGACAAGCACATGAGCCACTTCAACGTGCACGGGCTGGAGAGCGCCGAGGCCGCCGCGCGCTGGCACAATCGCCTCCAGCACCTCGCCGAGCGCACCCCGCACGGGATCCCGGTGACCGTCTCCACCGATCCCCGCCACGGCGGTGCCCAGAACGCCGGCACCTCCTGGGTGACCTCGTTCTTCTCCCTGTGGCCCGAGCCGCTCGGTCTCGGAGCACTGGAGGACCCCGCCCTGGTGCGCGAGTGGGCCGACTGCGTGCGTCGCGAGTACACGGCCGTCGGCATCCGTGCAGCCCTCCACCCGGTCGCCGATCTCGCCACCGAGCCCCGCTGGGCCCGGCAGCGCGAGTGCTTCGGACAGGACCCGCAGCGGGTGGCCGAGTCGCTGGAGGCGGCGCTCGAGGGTCTGCGCGGCCCCGAGGGCGAGTCCGCGGTCCAGTCCACCGTCAAGCACTTCCCGGGCGCCGGCCCGCAGAAGGACGGCGAGGACGCCCACTTCCCGTACGGACGGGACCAGGTCTACCCGGGAGGGCGGTTCGAGGACCACCTCCTGCCCTTCCGGGTGGCCGTCGAGCAGGGCGCCGACGCGATCATGCCGTACTACGGCCGGCCCGTCGGCCTCGAGCGGGGCGGGGAGCGGATCGAGGAGGTCGGCTTCGGCTTCAACCGCCAGATGCTCACCGGGCTGCTGCGCGGCGAGCTCGGCTTCGACGGCGTGATCGTCAGCGACTGGGAGCTCGTCAACGACAACCATGTCGGCGAGCAGGTGCTCCCGGCCCGCGCCTGGGGTGTGGAGGAGCTCACGCCCTCGCAGCGGATGGCGCGGATCCTCGAGGCCGGCGCGGACCAGTTCGGCGGCGAGGAGTGCACCGCTCTGCTGCTGGCTCTCGTGCGCGAGGAGGCCGTCACCGAGGAGCGGATCACCGACTCCGCCCGCCGACTGCTGCGGGTGAAGTTCCGCCTGGGCCTGTTCGACGACCCCTACGTCGACGAGTCGGCGGCCGCTCGCCGGGTGGGCACCGCGGAGGACCGCCGCCGCGGCCATGAGGCCCAGGCCCGCAGCGTGGTGGTGCTCCACGACGACGGCGACGTGCTGCCTCTGCTCAGCTCTCGGGGAGCGACCCGCATCTACGCCGAGGGGCTGCCCGACGACGTGGTCGCCGCACTCGGCGTGCGCGTCGGGACCCCGGCGGAGGCGGAGGCGGCGCTGCTGCGCATCGGTGCCCCGTTCCAGCCCCGGGACGACCTTTTCCTCGAGTCCTGGTTCCACCAGGGGGACCTCGCGCACCCGCCGGGCCTCGCGCACCGCCTGGCCCGGATCCGGGCCCTCTGCCCGCTGATCCTCGACGTGGATCTCGACCGCGCCGCGGTGCTCACCGACATCGCGCCCGTCTGCGACGCGCTCACGGGCAGCTTCGGGGTCTCGGGCGCCGCCTGGGCCGACGCCATCACAGGAGTGCTCCCCGCGGAGGGGCGCCTGCCGATCGAGCTGCCGCGCTCGATGGCGGCGGTGCGCGCCGCGGCCGAGGACGCCCCCGGCGGCACCGAGCAGCCGCTCTATCCGCGCGGGCACGGACTCGAGATCGACCAGGTGCTCCGCAGCGGGCGGTGATGACGCAGGCGGTGCTCACGCGGGCGGAGATCACGCGGGCGGTGATGACGCAGTCGGCGCTCCTGCAGGTCGGGACGGTCAGGAGACGGTCTCGTCCGCGGGATCCGTCGTCCCGGTGCCCGTCGTCCCCGTGCCGGTCGCCGGTCGGTCCGTCGGCGCGTCCCGCTCGCCGCGGGTGAGGAACAGCGCGAGCGCGCGCCAGCCGAGCATCAGCACACCGGTCACGATCGCGGTGGTGATGACGAAGGACACCTCGGTGCCCGCCGAGAACAGGGTGCGCAGCGCCATCGCGGTCGCGAGCGTGATCGCCCACACGAACACCCCGTGCGGCCAGATCCGGAAGGGCGCGCGCCAGGCGCGGATCGCGAGATGGCCCAGCAGCACGCCGACGGCGAACGGCCAGCCGACGATGAAGAGGTTCTCCGTGGTCAGCGGCGTGCCGTGCTGCACGAAGCCGATCGCGACGAAGAGGATGACGACCAGCAGGTCGCCGACCAGGGCACCCAGGGAGCGGAACATCCTTCCAGGGTACTGACACCCGTCGGTGCGGCGGTCGTCGCGGCGGCCGGCTGTGAAGGGCGCCACGGCGGCGGCGGACCGTGCTGCGGAGCACCTCGCCGACGGACGGACGGAGAGGTCGCGGCGGCGTGACGGCACTTACCATGGAGCCATGCCAGCGAACCCAGCTCCGACCCTCGGGACCTCCGCGCTGCCCGCCCCGCGCGAGGGCATCGCGGGCGCCGCCCCCTACGGCGCGCCCCAGCTCGCGGTCGAGCATGCGCTGAACGTCAACGAGAACCCCTACGGTCCCTCCGCGGAGCTCGCCGCCGCCATCGGACGCGCCGCGGCGGACGCCGCCGTCGGCCTGAACCGGTACCCGGACCGCGAGGCGCTGGACCTGCGCCGTGAGCTCGGGGAGTACCTCGCCGCCGAGTCCGGGATCCCGGCGCCCGCCGCCGAATCGGTCTGGGCGGCGAACGGCTCGAACGAGGTCATGCACCAGCTGCTGCTCGCCTACGGCGGCCCCGGACGCACGGCGCTCGGCTTCACGCCGCACTACTCGATGTATCCCGAGTACGCGCGCGACACCTACACCTCCTGGGTCACGGCCGAGCGGGGCCCCGCCCCCGACTTCGCCCTGGGCGTCGAGGCCGTCACCGCGGCGATCGCCGCGCACCGCCCGGACATCGTGGTGCTCACCAGCCCGAACAACCCCACCGGCACGGCGCTGGACCTCGAGGTCGTCGAGGCGGCCGCCGAGCAGCTCGCCGGGCACCGCGGCCTGCTGGTCGTCGACGAGGCCTACGGCGAGTTCCGCCGCGACGGCGTGCCCAGCGCCCTCACCCTGCTGCCCGCTCACCGCAACCTCGTCGTGGCCCGCACCATGTCCAAGGCCTTCGCGCTCGCCGGCGCACGGCTCGGCTACCTGGTCGCCGATCCGGCGATCGTCGACACCGTCCGCGTGGTGCGCCTGCCCTACCACCTCTCGGCCGTCACCCAGGCCGTGGCCCGCACCGCGCTGGCCCACCGCGAGGAGCTGCTGGGGAAGGTGGCGCTGCTGCGCACCGAGCGCGACGCCCTCGCCGCGCACCTCGCCGACCGCGGCCACGACGTGGCCCCGTCCGATGCGAACTTCGTCCTCTTCCGTGCCTTCTCCGACCGCGACGTCGTCTTCCGGGCGCTGCTGGAGCGCGGCGTGCTGATCCGCGCCGTCGGTCCCGCCGGCTGGCTGCGCGTGAGCGTCGGCACCTCCGAGGACAACACCGCTTTCCGCACCGCCCTCGAGGAGGCCGACCCCCGATGACCCCCACCGACGCCCGACCGTCGCGCACCGCGACCCTCCGCCGCACCACCCGTGAGTCCTCGATCGAGCTCAGCCTCGACATCGACGGCACCGGACAGGTCGACGTCTCCACCTCCGTGCCCTTCTTCGACCACATGCTCACGGCGCTGGGCACCCACGCCCGCTTCGACCTGAAGGTGTCGGCGACAGGCGATACCCACATCGACGCCCACCACACCGTCGAGGACACCGCGATCGTGCTCGGGCAGGCGCTGCGCGAGGCGCTCGGGGACAAGAAGGGCATCGCCCGCTTCGGCGACGCGCTGGTGCCCCTGGACGAGTCCCTCGCCCAGGCCGTCGTGGACCTCTCGGGCCGGCCCTACTGCGTGCACACCGGCGAGAGCGAGGCCCAGGCCCTGCACCTCATCGGCGGGCACTTCACCGGTTCGCTGACCCGTCACGTCTTCGAGTCCCTCGCCCACCACGCCGCGATCTGCCTGCACATCCGGCTGATCGACGGCCGCGACCCCCACCACGTCGTCGAGGCCCAGTTCAAGGCGCTCGCCCGCGCGCTGCGTGCGGCCTGTGCCTACGATGACCGCGTCCTCGACGTCCCCTCGACCAAGGGAGCACTATGAGCACCGTCGACCCCGAGGACCCGCGTCGCGACGGGTCCGGTGACCAGCCCGACGGGCCCGGAGACCAGCAGGAGGGCTCCGGCCGCCCCGCCGACGACATCGACGCGGAGTTCGCCCGCCTCACCGAGAGCCTCTCCCTCGACGACGCCCCGCTGACCGTCGAGGACGTGCTCTCCGACGCCGACGCCGCCGCGGAGGAGGACGAGGTGCCCACCATCGCGGTGATCGCCACCTCGGTCGCCTCCGCGAAGGCGCTGGCCGGCGTGATCCGGCTGGGCCGCGAGGCCCGCACCGACGATCTCGACATCCCCGTCGGCACCCGCACCCTGGACTCCAGCACAGGTGCGATCGCCGTCGGGCCGCTCGCCGAGGCCGCCGCGCACGATCTGGCCGCGATCGCGTCCACCGCCCTGCAGCGCAACGGGATCGTGCTGTTCTGGCGTCGCGGCGACCGCATGACCGCCACCCGCTACAAGAACGGGGAGCGGGGCGAGGACATCTCTCCCGCCATCGTGCTCGGGGCGGTGGACGACGTCGTCGAGGCGCTGCTGCTGGGCGCCACGGATCTCGGCGATCTCGGCGAGGGCCTGGACCCGGCCGCGCTCAGCCGCGCCGAGGCGCTGGAGTGGATCGCCTCGGGGAAGAAGCGCAAGTGACCGCCGAGCAGGCCCGGATGACCGAGCAGGCCCGGATGACCGAGCAGGCGCAGCGGCCCGGCACCTCTCCCGCCCCGCGTCCCGCCCCGCGCGTGGTCGTCCTCGACCACGGCTCCGGCAACGTCCGCTCGGTGGTCCGCGCTCTCGAGGCGGCCGGTGCGGAGGTCGAGCTCACCGCGGACCGCGACCGCGCCCTCACGGCCGACGGGCTGGTGGTGCCCGGCGTCGGCGCCTTCGCGGCCACGGCCGAGCAGATCCGGGCGGTGGGCGGGGACCGCATCGTCGAGCGTCGCCTCGCCGGCGGGCGCCCCGTGCTCGGCATCTGCGTGGGTCTGCAGGTCATGTTCGAGACCGGCGACGAGCACGGCGAACGGGCCGCGGGCCTGGGCCAGTGGCCCGGCGAGGTGACCCGCCTGCAGGCGGCCGTGGTCCCCCACATGGGCTGGAACACCGTGGACGCCCCCACCGGGAGCACCCTGTTCTCGGGCATCGAGCACGAGCGCTTCTACTTCGTCCACTCCTACGCCGCGCGCCGCTGGGAGATGGAGCAGATCGGCTCGATCACGCCGCCGCAGGTCACCTGGGCCGAGCACGGCGGCGACCGCTTCATCGCCGCGGTCGAGAACGGTGCGCTGACCGCGACCCAGTTCCACCCGGAGAAGTCCGGGGACGCCGGGGCCGCCCTGCTGGCCAACTGGCTGCGCACCCTGCCGCGCCGCAGCGCGGAGGGCTCCGCATGATCCTCGCCTTCCTGGTGCTCTTCGCCGGCGGCATGATGATCGGCGGCGCCTGGTCCTTCCACCGCTCGAAGAAGCCCTGGTGGTCCGTCGTCGGCCTCGCGCTGCTGGGCCTGCTCTGCTTCGGCATCGCGATCTGGCGGATCCAGACGGGCTGATCCGCTCCGGGCGCCCGCGCCCTCCCACACCCCCACACCGTCCGGGCCCGGCCCGCACCACCGCTTCCAGGAGGCACCCCCATGACCGCTCCCGTGCTCGAGCTGCTCCCCGCCGTCGACGTCCAGGGCGGCCAGGCCGTCCGCCTCGTCCAGGGCGAGGCCGGCTCCGAGACCGCCTACGGCGCCCCGCTGGACGCCGCTCTCGCCTTCCAGGAGGGGGGTGCGAGCTGGCTGCACCTGGTGGACCTCGACGCCGCCTTCGGCCGCGGCTCGAACTCGTCGCTGCTGGCCGAGGTGGTCGCCGCCGTCGACATGAACGTCGAGCTGTCCGGCGGCATCCGGGACGACGACTCGCTGGCCGCAGCGCTCGCGACCGGCTGCCGACGGGTCAACCTCGGCACCGCCGCCCTCGAGAACCCCGAGTGGACCGCGGAGATCATCGCCGAGCACGGCGACCGCATCGCCGTCGGCCTCGACGTGCGCGGCACCACCCTCGCCGCCCGCGGCTGGACCCGTGAGGGCGGGGACCTGTGGGAGACCCTGGAGCGGCTCGACGAGGCCGGCTGCCAGCGCTACGTCGTCACCGACGTCACGAAGGACGGCACCCTGCGCGGTCCCAACCTCGATCTGCTGCGGGACGTCTGCGATCGCACCGAGGCCAAGGTCGTCGCCTCCGGAGGCATCTCCTCCCTCGATGACCTGAGGGCGCTGCGCTCGCTGGTCCCGCTCGGGGTCGAGGGCACGATCGTCGGCAAGGCCCTGTACGCGCAGGCGTTCACGATGGGCGAGGCGCTCGACGTCGCGGGGCGCCCATGACCTCGGGGCAGGGCAGCGGCGCCGGCCCGGGGCGGGCCGGTGACGCGTCGGCCGGCGAGCAGGCCCGCAGGGCCCTCCCCGCCCACTTCCAGGAGAAGTCCCCCCTCACCGACACCGCCGGCGTGACCTGGGAGGGGCGCGACTACACCGTCAGCCCTTTCCCGGGCGATGACGGCACGACGCCCGACGGGGTCGCCGCGGCGCTCGCCGCACACCGCGCCGGCGAGGATCCCCATCGCCGCGATCTCGTCGCAGCGCTGGCCGAATCCCGCGTGCTGGTGCCGATCATGGCGGTCGCCTCCTCGACGGGCACCACTGCCCACGGACTGACCGGGGACAACGGTGCCGACATGGCCATGGTCTCGATCACCGCGCCTGACGGCACCACGGTGCTGCCGCTGTTCACCTCGGTGGAGACGCTCGGCGCCTGGCGCTCCGACGCGCGACCCGTGCCCGTCGTCGCCCCGCAGGCGGCGCAGGCCGCGGTCCAGGAGGGATGCACGGCGCTGGTGCTGGACCCGGCGACCCCCGCCGAGGAGGGAGGGGCCGTCCTGCTGCCCCGCTCGGTGCTGTGGGCGCTCGCCCAGGGCCGGGCATGGATCCCTCCCCATCAGGACGGCGAGCTCGCCGCGGCCCTCGCCCGGGTGGGCGCGGAGGCTTCGGACGAGGTGGTCGGGCTGGAGGCCCGCGCCGGGGAGCGCGCCGAGGTGGATCTCCACCTCCGACTGCGTCCCGGGCTCACGGCCCCGCAGGTCCGCGAGGTCGTCGACGCGGTCACCGCGGCGCTCGGGGCCGAGCAGATCGTCGCCGAGCGCATCAGCTCCTTGAGGCTCGTGCTGGGCTCCTGAGCCGCCCGTGGCCTGCAGCGCCCGTGGCCTGCAGCGCCCGTGGCCCGCAGCGCCGGTGCCCTGCGCGGCCGGCGTCCTGCGGGCCGGCGTCCTGCGGGCCGGCGTGCTGCGGGGCCGGGCCCCGGAAGGGGCCGGTGGGTCAGGAGACCCGGCCGGTGTACTTCTCGCCGGGGGCCTCGCCGGGGGCGTCCGGGAAGGGCAGCGCCTCCGCGAAGGCCAGCTGCAGGGAGCGCAGTCCGTCGCGCAGCGAGCGGGCGTGCTCGTTGCCGATCTCGGGAGCGGCCGCCGTCACGAGCCCCGCCAGGGCGTTGATCAGCTTCCTCGCCTCGGCGAGATCCTGGTACCGCCCCGACTCCTCGTCCTCGGCCAGCCCCACCTTGACCGCCGCGGCGCTCATCAGGTGCACGCAGGCGGAGGTGATGATCTCGACCGAGGAGACCTCGGCGATGTCCCGCAGCTCCTGGGCCTCGGCGGCGTGCTCGTGCGCCGCGTGCGCGTCCGACCCGTGCTCGTGCGCCGCGTGCGCGTCCGCCCCGTGCTCGTGCGCCGCGTGCTCGGCGGGGGTGGGTGCGGTGCTGTCGTGAAGCTGTTCGTCGGTCACTGCCTGTTCCTTCGTGAGGGGTGCGCGCCCCGGTCGGGGAGCGCGATGGTCGTGGAGCCGGACGGCGCCCGCGGTGCGGGACCGCCGCGGCGAGGTCAGCCGTCGAGGGGGAGCTCCCCGGACTCGCCGATCGCGGAGAGGTCGAGCTGCAGCCCGGTGGGCTCGGTGCCGATGGGAACGTCGTAGACCATGTGGAAGGTCGCGGTGCCGTCGGGCTCGACCACGCCGAAGTGGCTGCTGTCGGCCACGTGGGCCTGCCCGGCCTCCCGGTCCGCCCGGACGCTCTCCCCGTCGGCGGTCAGGAGCGTGACGTTGTCCAGGACCTCGACGCCCGCCGAGGACCGGTTGTCGATCGCGAAGGTGACCACGACGTACTCGCCCTCGGGCTCGACCGCGGTCCCGTCCGTGCCCACCGACCGCAGCCCGACCTCGGTGCTCACCTCGGTGACGGCCACCTCGCCGATCTGCACCTGGCCGGCACCGGACGGCGCTGCCGGCTCCTCCGTGCCGGAGGCGGCGGGAGGATCCTGCGGTCCGTCGGCGCTGAGGGCGCGGACGGCGAGGATCCCGCCGCCGACGGCGATCGCGAGCACCAGCACGGCGACGAGGGACGCCGCGGCGATGAGCAGGCCGCGTCGCGGTCGGGGGGACGCGGAGGGCTCGGACCTCGGAGCAGGACGCCGATTCGGCAGGGCAGGGCGCGGGGGAGGGGTGGGGAACCCCTCCGGGACCGGGCGGAGCACGGCGCGCGGCGCGGTGGCGGGGTGCAGTCCCGTCGCGGGCGCGCCGTCGTAGTCGTAGTCCTGACCGTCGTCGTGATGCGGGGACGCGCTGGTCTCCGGGGCGTCCCCGGTCACCGGGTCCGCGCCGTTCCCCGGAGCGGGAGCGGGGCTGTGCGAGGTGCCTGTCTCCGACGGGAGATCGTGCCCGTCGGGCCGGTCGCCCTCGGCGCGCGCGTCGCGGTCGGTCTCCACCAATACTCCTCGCTGGTCGCAGCATGCGAGCGCGACGCACATCACCTGGACGGCGGGCGCACTCCTGCTAGGATAGACGACTGGAACAGGTCGAGTCCCTCGTCATCCGTTCCTCAAGTGGAGTCCCTTCCCACCTCGTGGCGACCAGCCGCCGGGTCAGTATCGCAGCCGGGCAGCAATGCGCGGTGGTCGGGCAGCAGTGTCCGTCCGGCGCTGTGGCGCGTGCACCTTGGGGCCTCCGCATGACATGCGGGGGCCTTCGTCGTCTTCCGACTCGAATCAAGGTGAGGAGCCAACATCAGCGAACAGCGCATCAATGGTCAGATCAGGGTCCCCAAGGTCCTCCTGGTCGGGCCCGCCGGCGAGCAGGTCGGCGAGGTCCGGGTCGAGGACGCCCTGCGTCTCGCCCAGGAAGCAGATCTCGACCTGGTCGAGGTCGCGCCCGGCGCGAACCCGCCGGTCGCTCGTCTCATGGATTACGGCAAGTACAAGTACGAAGCCAACCTGAAGGCCCGTGAGGCGCGCAAGAACCAGGCGAACACGGTCCAGAAGGAAATCCGGATGGGCCTCAAGATCGACAAGCACGACTACGAGACCAAGCGCCGCAACGTTGAGAAGTTCCTGTCCGGCGGCGACAAGTGCAAGGTCATCATCCGGTTCCGCGGCCGCGAGCAGTCGCGTCCCGAGATGGGCGTCCGGCTCCTCAGCCGCCTGGCCGAGGACGTCTCCGAGTACGGCTTCGTCGAGTCCCACCCGCGGCAGGACGGCCGCAACATGGTGATGGTCTTCGGACCGCACAAGAAGAAGGCCCAGGCCATGGCCGAGGCACGCAAGCGCAAGACCGATGCCGAGAAGGCTGCGGCCCGGGGCCAGGACGAGACGTCCGCTCCCGAGGCCGAGGCCGAGACCGGCTCCGAGTCCTGAGAACGTACGAAGGAGAACAGGCAACATGCCGAAGAACAAGACCCATTCGGGGACCAAGAAGCGCATCCGCGTGACCGGCTCGGGCAAGCTCATGCGGGAGAAGGCGAACGCTCGCCACCTGCTCGAGCACAAGTCCTCCAGCCGCAAGCGCCGCCTGGGCAACGACACCACCGTCGCCAAGGCCGACGTCAAGCGCATGAAGAAGCTGCTGGGCCGCTGATCGCCCACGCGGGAGCACGGCTCCCGCGCCCCTGAACGAACGATCGAAGGAGTATCACGTGGCACGCGTGAAGCGGGCGGTCAACGCCCAGAAGAAGCGTCGGGAGATCCTCGAGCAGGCCAGCGGCTACCGCGGTCAGCGCTCGCGTCTGTACCGCAAGGCGAAGGAGCAGGTGCTGCACTCGCAGACCTACAACTTCCGCGACCGCAAGAAGCGCAAGGGCAACTTCCGCCAGCTGTGGATCCAGCGCATCAATGCGGCGTCCCGCGCCAACGGCCTGACCTACAACCGCCTCATCCAGGGACTCGGCCTGGCCGGCGTCGAGGTCGATCGCCGCATGCTCGCCGAGCTCGCGGTGAACGACGCCCCGGCCTTCGCCGCCCTGGTCGAGGTCGCGAAGAACGCCCTCCCCGAGGACGTCAACGCCCCGGCAGCCTGACATCGCGCCTCACGACGCGATGACCGAGCGCCCGGATCAGTCCCCGATCACCTCCCCCCGCTCCGAGCGGGTGCGGAAGGTGGCGGCACTGGCCGGGCGCTCTGCACGTCGCAAACAGGGACGGTTCCGCGCCGAGGGGCCCCAGGCCGTGCGCTCCCTGCTCGCGCACCGGCCCGAGCTCGCGCTCGAGGTGCACCTCACCGAGCGCGCCGCCGACGCCCATCCGGAGCTCGAGCGCCTCGCCCGCGAGGCAGAGGTCCCGGCGCGCACCGTCGACGAGCAGATCCTGCGCGCCATGGTGCGCGAGAGCGGACCGGCCGACAGGACCGCCGACGCGCGCAGCGACGGGACGGGCGGGTCCGATGCCGGGGGCGCGCTGGTCTCCCCGCAGGGCGTGGTCGCCGTCGGCGCACTGCCTGCCGAGGACCCCGACGCCGCGACCGCCTCGCTGCAGGCGCTGCCCGCCGCCGGCCCCCTCACCGTCGTCGTGCTCCACGAGGTGCGCGACCCCGGCAACGTCGGCACCCTGATCCGCACCGCGGACGCCGCGGGAGCCGATCTCGTGCTGCTGACCCGCACCAGCGCCGACCCGTACTCCCCGAAGGCCGTCCGCGCGAGCGTCGGCAGCCTCTTCCACCTCCCCGTCCTCACCGGCGCCGAGGCCGGCCCGCTCCTCGAGACCCTCGCCGCACGCGACATCACCGCGGCCGCGACCAGCGGTCACGCGGACAGCGAGCTCTTCGACGTCGAGCTGCCCGGGCGTCTGGCCTGGATCCTCGGCAACGAAGCCCGCGGACTGGACGAGGAGACCCTCGCCGCCGCGCCGCTGACCGTGCGGATCCCCCTGTCCGGGCACGCGGAGTCCCTGAACGTGCACACCGCCGCGACCGTGTGCCTGTTCGAGACGCTGCGCCGTCGGCGGGCAGGAGCATGACCGCGCCCACCCGCCTCGAAGGCCCCGCGACCGGTCCGTCCCGTCCCGCCCGCGCCCTCGGCGCCGCGGTCGTGCCGCTGCTGCTCCTGCTCGCCCTGCTCGCGGCGGGGATCGGGATGCTCGCCACCGGGGCGCTGTCCCCGGCGACGCTGGTTCCCGCCTCGCCGCTGGTCACCTTTGGCCTGCCCGTCGTCCGGGTGCTGCACCACCTCGGCCTGCTGCTCGCCGTCGGCGCGGGCGCCACCGCTGTGCTCCTGCTGCCCGGCCCCGCACGGCGCGAGGTCACCGTGCTGGATCCCACCCGCCGCCGCGCCGTGCGCCTGGCCGCCGCCGGAGCGCTGCTGTGGACCCTCGGCGCCTTCGCCCAGATCCCGCTCGGCGGGCTCGAGGCGACCGGCGCCGGCACCGACCTGAACATCTGGGACGTGGCGATGGGCGGCGCCCTCGGCCGGCTGCAGATGCTGGTCGCCGTGCTCGCCGCACTCGCGACCCTCGCCTACGCGCTGGCCCGCTCCACGGTCCTGGCCTGCTGGGGACTGGCCTTCGCCGGCCTCGGCACACTGTCGCTGGGTCTCGTGGGCCACGCCGGGGCGAGCCTGGACCACGTCAACGCCGTCAACGCCATGGCGGTCCACCTCGTCGCGGTCACCGTATGGGCGGGCGGGCTGCTCGCCATCGCCCTGCTCGCACCGCGGCTGGACGATGCGGTGCTGGACACCGTGGTGCGCCGCTACTCGCCCTGGGCGCTGGCCGCCGTGATCGCGCTGGCGCTCAGCGGTCTGATCAGCGCCGGGATCCGACTGTCGGGCTGGGGGGACCTGATCACCACCGGCTACGGCCGCGTGGTGCTGGCCAAGACGATCGGTCTGCTCGCCCTCGCGCTGCTCGGCGCGCAGCAGCGCCGCCGCCTGGGGGAGAGGCTCCGCTTCCGCCACCTCGCCCTCACCGAGGGCGTGCTCATGGCCGCGGTGATCGGTGCGTCGATCGCGCTGGGCCGCTCCGCCCCGCCCGTGCCCCAGTCCGTCCCCGAGATCGGCGAGCTGCGGGTCATGGCGCTGGTCGGCTTCCTCCCGCCGTCCCGTGAGTTCTCGCCCACGACGATGTTCACCGTGATCCAACCGGACTGGATCGCCCTCGCCCTCGCCGCGACCATGGCCGGGCTCTACCTCACCGGAGCGGTGCGCCTGGCCCGACGGGGCGATGCCTGGCCCTGGCATCGCACGCTCGCCTTCGTCGCCGGCTGCGTGGCCTTCGCCTGGGTGCTCTCCGGCGGCGCGGCGGCCTGGGGGAGGTTCCGCTTCGACGCTCACATGGTCCAGCACATGGCCATGATGATGATCGTCCCGCCCCTGTGGGTCCTCGGAGCGCCCGTGACGATGCTGTCGCGGGCGACCGCGCCGCGCACCGACGGCTCCCGCGGGGTGCGCGAGTGGGTGCTGGCCGCCCTCCACTCGGGCTACTCACGGGTGATCTCCTCGCCGCCGCTGGCAGGCCTGATCTTCGCCGGCTCGCTGGTGCTCTTCTACTTCACGCCGCTGTTCGAGCTGGCGATGTACGACCACCTCGGACACGTGCTGATGACCGTGCACTTCCTCGCCTCGGGCTACCTCTTCGCCTGGGTGCTGATCGGCATCGACCCCTCGCAGAAGCCGATCAACCCGGTGCTGAAGCTGCTCACCCTGCTCATCACCCTCGCATTCCACGCGTTCTTCGGGGTGGCGCTGTACTCGGCGACCTGGCTGGTCGCGGAGAGGTGGTACACGGAGCTGGGGATGTACGACCCCGACCGCCTGATGCTGATCCAGGAGCGCGGCGCCTCGATCATGTGGGCGATCTCCGAGGTGCCGACGGTCGGCTACGCGATCGTCGTGGTGGTGCTGTGGATGGGCTCCGAGGACCGCCGCGCCCGACAGTACGACCGCAAGGCCGAACGGGACGGCGGGGCGGAGCTCGCCGCGTACAACGCGTATCTCGCGAGCCTGCGGGGGGAGGGCGCGACAGGAGGCACCGCGACTCCTGGAGCGGGCGAGGAGCCGACCAGCTCGGGGACGGACCGGGGCGAGTCTGCGGAGACCGACGGCACGGAGGGGTCCACGGACTCGGAGACGTCACCGCGTCCTTCGGACGGCCAGCAGGGCTGAGCGCCTGGCAGGATGGAGCGCGACGCACACGGAGGTGCGGATCCATGTGCTTCCCGTGCGGTCCTGGCAGCTCGCTCTGCCTGCTTCTGCTGAACGGAGAGATTCGTGCCCTCGATCCCGCCCACCGTCCGCGAACATTTCGAGACCCCCGAGATCATCCTCGCTTCGGAGAGCACCGCGGCGTCGGGGCTGTGGGACGTCGAGCTGAGCGCGCTGGGAGCGCAGGTGCACATCGGTCGCGACGATGCTGCCGGCGTCGGCGCGGAGACGGGCGACGTCAGTGACGTCGCGGCACGGGGAACAGTGCTGGTCGATCTCGGCTGCGGAGCGGGCCGGTCGAGCATCGCGCTCGGACCGTTCTTCGAGGAGGTCGTCCTGATGGATCTCTCCCCTCGGATGCTCGAGACGGCGGCCGACGGGGTGGCTGCAGTGCGCGGCGGACCCGAAGACGTCACCGCTCATCACCTCGACCTGTACGCGGAACTCGGCACTCGACCCGAACGACCTTCCCCCACGGCTCGGCAGGACGGCTGGGAGCGTGCCCTGAGCCGCGCGGACCTCGCCACCGCAGGGAACGTCCTCTGCTATGTGCGCGGCCGCGACGCCAGGGTGCGAGTGCTCCGCGCTGTCCTGGCGCGCCTCGGACCCGACGCCCGCCTGCTGGTCACGAACCACGTGGTGCCGCCGGAAGGCGTCCAGGAGCTGCGGGACATGGCGCGGAGTGCGGGCGAGGACCCGGAAGCGCTGGGGGAGGACGCCCTGCTGGACACCACTTCTCAGGACGGCTCCTTCGTCCACTGGTTCACACCCGAGTCGCTCGCCGAGGAACTCGGTGCAGCCACCGACGGACCAGTGGATCTGAAGGTCTCGGAGGACGGACTGCGGGCCGCCGCGCTGCTGAGCAGTACCGCGTCCGCAGCCGTCGGCGGGACGGGCTGACCTCCGCAGGCAGCGCGCCGATGTGCGCGAGACCTTGCGCGCCGGGTCCCCGCGGTCGTCACCAGGTCGGCGGAGCGCATCGCGGTTGCAGGACGCCGTCGTGCCCGCCTCACCGGAGCGGAGCCACTGATGCCGTGACGGCGCAGCGGCCGGGTCGCCTGAGAACTGTCACCGTGGCGCATGGCGTAGGTTCGGGGCGAGCGGAGAGGGACCCGACCGGGAGGATGTGACCGATGGCGTGGAGCACGCGGGAGCTCGCCGAGCTCGCGGGGACGTCGCTGCGAGCGGTGCGGCATTACCACGACGAGGGTCTGCTGCCCGAGCCGCCCCGCTCGTCGAACGGGTACAAGCACTACGGGGTGCGGCATCTGATCCAGCTGATGCACATCAGGCGGCTGGTCGACCTCGGCGTGCCGCTGGCGGAGATCCCCACCCTGGAGCCCTCCACCGACAGCTACCGGGAGGTCCTGGAGGCCCTGGCCTCGGAGACCACCGCCGAGATCGACCGCCTGGTCGTGGTCAGGGGTGAGATCGCCCAGCTGCTCGAGGAGCCCCAGGTGTGGGAGATGTCCAGCGGGACGACGGGCAGCACGGACGGTGACTTCCTCACGGTCCTCTCCCGTGTGCTCGACGAGGACTCGCTCCAGGCCTGGCAGCGCGTGGGCGAGTCCATCCCCGACGCACAGGTCCTGGCCGACTTCGAGGCCCTGCCCGAGGAGGCGCCGGCCGAGCTGTGCGAGGACGTCGCGGCACGGATGGCGGTGGCGGTGCGCGGTGCCCTCGCCGCCACCCCCGAGCTGCACGATCCCGGGTTCGGCGAGGGCACCTCGCGTGCCCTGGGGACACGGAGCATCGGCGAGGCCCTGGCCGAGCTGTACTCACCGGCGCAGCTGCGAGTGCTGGTCAGGTGCCACGAGCTGCTGTCCGCCGGATGACGGGTCCTTCATGGGGTCGGGGCGGGCTTCTTCGCCAGATGACGCGCGAGGAACCGATCGGCTGCGTGGTACAGCGCCAGCACGTTCTCAGGATTGAGGATGAAGTGCCCCTCGTCGTCGAAGACCAGGTACTCCACCTCGTTCCCCTGCTCCCGCAGGCCGGCGACGATCCGATCGGAGTTCTCCCGTCGCACCCGCACATCGTTGGCACCCTGCACCACCATCAGCGGGGACCGGATGTCCCCGATCCGGGTGATCGGAGAGCGGGCCGTCATGTCGGCGGCCTGCTCCGCGTCCGAGGGGTCGCCCACGTACCGGTACCAGTTGTTCACGAGCCCTGACCTCGCGTACTCCGGCAGGGACCGCAGGTAGTCGACGAGGTCGGAGACCCCGACGTACTCGACCGCCGCCGCGAAGCGCTCCGGAGTGAACGCGACGCACACGAGCGCGGCATAGCCGCCGTAGGATCCGCCGAACACACCGACCCGCTCGGGGTCCGCGATGCCCTGGGCGACCGCCCAGTCGACGGCGTCGAGGAGATCGTCGTGCATGCGCCCGGCGAACTCGCCCACGCCCGCTTCCATGTGCGCGCGTCCGAAGCCGGCGGAGCCGCGGAACTGGGGCTGCAGCACGGCGTAGCCGCGATTCGCCCAGAGCTGGACGATGGAGTCGTATCTCCACCAGTCCCGCGTCCAGGGCCCTCCGTGGGGCATCAGGACCAGGGGCAGATCCCGCGGCTCCTCGTGCGCGGGGAGCGTGAGATAGGCGGGCAGTCGCAGGCCGTCGCGGGCCGTGATCTCGATGCTCTCGACAGGGGAGAGCAGATCGACGTCCAGATGCTCCAGGCTCCGTGCCAGGAGCCGGCTGCGACCGGTCCGGTGGTCGTAGAGCCAGGTCTGGGGATCCCGGTCGTGCAGGAACGAGACCACCCACCGCCGCTGGTCGACATCGCTGGTGAGCGCACCGATGTCACCGTCGCACAGCGTCCCCACCACCTCGAGGACCTCCGCGAAGTGCGGGTCGAGGGGTTCGGTGTGCATCCGCATCCCGTGATAGCGCACCCCGAGCAGCTCGCCGGTCCGTCGGTGGCGGATGAGCGGGGAGGGCAGGTTCGTGAAGACCAGCGGCCGCGTGTCCAGATCGGCCCGGGGATGGTGATGGATCATCGTCTCCTCCCCGGTGGCCAGGTCGAGGCGGGCCGGATGCAGGTGGTCGGTGCCCTGATAGGAGCCGAACCAGATGCTCGATCCGTCCGGAGCGGCTTCGAAGGGGTGGACGTCCATCGGGTAGGCGTCGCCGTCGAAGGCGGCGATGAGCACCTCGTCGCGCCAGAGCTCCCAGGTGCCGTCCGCCCGCATGGTCCTGCGCAGCAGCGTGTCGCCGGCGAGCATCCAGCTGCTCCCTGCCCCGGGGCCGGGGGCGAGTCGGGACAGGGTGCCGGTACCGATCTCGAGGTCGTAGAGATCGAACTCGGCGGCGTTCTCGGCGTTCATCTGCAAGGTGGCGTGGCCGGGCCGACCCCGTCGGAGCTCGAGACCCTGGACCGTGGCGCCGGGGAACGGGGTGAGGTCCACCGCGGGGGCGTCGGGGTCGTCGAGGTCGATGCGGTAGACGTGCCAGTTCTCGTCGCCGCCGCTGTCCTGCTGGTAGAGGAGATGGCGGGAGTCGTCGGCCCAGAGGTATCGGACGATGGAGCGGGAGTCGTCGGCGGTGACGCAGCGGGGCGCCGTGCCGCCGTCGATCTCCTCGACCCAGATGTTGAGCCGTTCGTGCCACATGGACAGGTATGCCAACCGAGTGCCGTCCGGGGAGATCGTGATCCCCGAGCGCTCCGGCGGCCGCAGGAGGCCTTCGATGGTGAGGGTCGAGGTGGCGGACATCAGAGGTTCCTCTCGTCGATCAGGTCGCCGGTGACGGCGTCGTCCTCCCGAGTGCCGGTGGCGGTCTCCTCGAGACGCGCTTCAGCGGCGGTCTCCTCGAGCGACGCCTCGGCGGAGCGGAGCCGCGTCGTGCTGTGGCGGAACGCCCACACCACGACGAGGGCGAGTGCGATGGTCAGCGGTGCTCCCATGACGGTGTCCGCGACTCCCAGAGCGGTGATGTTCCCCGCGACGTACATCCACTGCTGCACGACGAACTTGGCGAGATGCACGACGGCGATGGCCGAGGTCGCGATGACGTGCGCACGGAAGGTGGGACGGTCCTGCCTCCAGGCGTGCGTGCCGCCGTGCACGGCGTTCCAGATGATGCCGGTCAGGGGGCGCCCCGCCACAACGGAGATCGCGGTGGGGATGAAGATCGCCAGGGCGGCCCAGATGCCGATGACGAAGAAGTCCCGCACCGAACCGGTCCAGATCACGATCGCGGCGGCCAGGGCCACGCCGAGCAGGCTGCCGATCGCCGAGGGCACTTTCTCCCCACGGGCCAGACGGATCACGAACAGCACCGCTCCCGCGCCGATCGCGACGGCGAGCGTGGGCATCAGGGAGAGGAAGAGGT